>JBAYOC010000242.1:0-3016 GCA_041678465.1 Anaerovoracaceae bacterium
GCTTACTGACATCGGAGGAGATTATCTCGATTCGACAAAAGTATGGGGTAAGCCAAAAAGATTTCTCTGAAATTCTGAATTGGGGCGGGGCAACGATTGCTCGATATGAAAGTCATCAGGTGCAAAGCCGGGTGCACGATAATGTGCTGCGTAAACTCAAAGAAGATCCAAAATGGTTTCTGGAAATGCTGAAGCAAGCTGAAGGCCGTATTTCGGACAGAGCCTATAATAAATACTATCAATTGGTCAAAGAACAGTATAGTAGGGAGCAGAATAAATATCTGATTGATTCAATTAAAGCGATCTATACGAGATATGAGGGTGAAGAAGAGACGGGAGGGGTTGCTCTGAACCTGACGAAGGTTGTCGATATGATTAATTACCTTGCCACTAAAGTAAACAATCTTCACAAGGTCAAATTGATGAAAATGTTGTGGTACTCGGACGCCCTTCATTTTAAGAGATATGGGAAAGCAATCAGCGGTCTAGCATACAGTGCTTTGCCTATGGGAGCGGTGCCGGAAGGGCATGAACAGATTATGTTGCTGGAAGGTGTAAGCTTCGATACTACCTTTTATGGGGACAAAATTGCATATAGATTTTATCCGGTTCCCGGTTTTGAGATCAAAGAACTGAACCAATCGGAAATCGACACCATGGATCAGGTCATATCCGGGCTGGGTAATTTGAATACGGAAGAGATTATAAATAAAATGCATGAAGAGGAAGCCTATCAATGTACCGGCAGTAATTGTGTTATTCCCTTTTCCCTTGCGGCGAAGCTTGCATTGGAATAGGCGAGCGCAACAGAGGCAAAGCATGAGCAAAAAAGTGATACACCCAAGAATGATTACAAAATTAATGAAGCTATTTGGCACTGAGCATTTATCATAGTAGTGTTTGCAGTTAAAGATAAAATAATAAAAGGAGAACCTGATGAAAAAAACTAAGCTGATACTGGTAGGGGTGCTTATTATTGTTGTTGTGTTGGGGGGTATTTACATATTCAAGGGTGGTGATCTTCTTCAACCAAGGACCACCCAAACGTCAACTGCCTCCTTAGTGCAGGACAACTTAGTTGCCCTGTCTGAGTGGACAACCCTTAAATATGAATACAGTACCGTTATAATAAGCCAAACAGAGAGAAACATCCCTCTTACAGGTTTTGCTTTCGCCGAGGCCATTAAGCTTATTGAGTATTCGGGCTACATAAAAGCAGGAACGGATTTATCAAAGGCGGAATTCTCTTTCGACGAGTCATCTGACACGCTAGCCGTAAGACTTCCAAAGTCTCAAGTCTTGGACCATGTTGCAGAGACCGAAACAGCCAAGGTGCAAGACGTGAAAGGCAATATCTTTTCCGATTATCCCACCCAGACAATCTTCGAAGAGATAAATGCTGAGAAAGAAAAACTGGAAAAAGAAAAGATCGACCAGGGCCTTTTAGACCAAGCCGATGCGCGTATGAAAGAACTATTGACTGCATTCTTCCAAACAAACGGTTATGATAATGCTGTAATAGAGTTCGTTGATGTAGCGATATAGGTGCTGCGGAAGGTGATAGAAAACAGGATGAAAGGTGGGAATGCATATGAATGGCATAATTTATATAATGCCTGATGAGATTGAGATAGTTAGTAGCTAATTGCAGAAATAAACACGCTAAACGAATTAAAGACATAGGGAAAGCGGCATTAGGTATGGCAGTTTTAATTGGAGGTACACTTGCAGGAAAAACAACTCTGAAAAAGTAAACGGCCCTTGCTGTGGAAGTTGTGCGGAGCGGCTTCTCCCATCAAGCGCCTATTTAGGACACAGAGAGCCCAACACAAAAAAGGTGTCCTATATGACGGGTTTGCCACCGGCAAAACCCCACTCATCTAAGCATTAATAGGACAGATTTAACTGGCGTGATAGTAAGTTGTCCTATAATTTACATAAAAGTAGGACAGTTCTTTGCAAGCACCCTACTTCGTGTCCTATAAGGTTGCATTTCAGCTGGTTTTCGAGATAGATTCGAGCAGATATAGGACAAAAAAATGCCGAAAATGAAATACTGGGGTACTAGGTAACTCGCACGATAATGCTAGGTGATATAACCAACGGACACAATGGACGCAGATATCAATCGCCGGTTATTTTGGTAGAAATTACACCGGACAGGCTCTACCACGGTGTAAAAATCTAACTGCAGGACACGATGTATTCGTGTCACCGTTTATCAATACAAGAAGTGGACCGCATATACACATTGTTGCAGAAATACACGAGGGCCGATGCAGCAGTGCGAGAGTCTCATGTTCAAAATATAAGGTCCCGGAAACAAGACTAGAAAGAGGGGGTTGCTCATTCAATGGACAAGTTGAACTTTAAAGGCATAATTAAATCAATCCAGCCACGGATTCGGCTGCTCCGATCCTTTGATGAAGCCTCTCACACATACCTTGGTTATGCCATCAGGTTAGAAGGGGATTGGGTCAACTCCTTTTCCATCGGTATCGGCAAAGCAGCCCATGCCAAGCTTCAACTCAAAGTCAACGACATGATCTCCGGCGAGTGCCTCCCGGTTGCGGATCCGGACATGGAGCCGGTAGATTATTATAAGGTGTCGAAGTTAGCAAAGGTAGCGGAAGGGGAACAGGGAAGTTTATCAGCACCCTGGGAATTGGTACCGCCGGAGTTAGAGGTTTATAGGGAAAGAGGACACCGAAGATTGGCTACTAAGACTTATGATAGTAAGTGTAGCAGTTGCATGTGGGGGGTCAGGATGCCGGTAGAAATAATAGTTGATAACTGGAACCCGAGAGGTCGGAGAAAATACCGGTTCGAAACCTTCTGTTATGGTCCTTTGAGCTGCAAGTTGTATAAGGCCGGTCCCAATAGAAGGGTCGAAGGACGAAACGGGATGACCTATGTAGAGGAAGATTGGGTGGATGAGGAGATGACGGGACATCGGGAGATGGATAAGTAAACGGTAAACGGTTCGGAGTCTATACTGCGGTGCCAGGTACCAAAC
>JBAYOC010000243.1:0-3014 GCA_041678465.1 Anaerovoracaceae bacterium
AAAATTAGCTACCTTGCTTCGGATGTGCAGGTGGCAATCTGTGCCCCCTTTACACAACTAGCGATTCTTGTAGAAGCTTTCAAAGGCACCGGAATCAAGGTGGGCGCCCAGAATATGTACTTCGTACACGAAGGTGCTTTTACCGGCGAAATCTCCGGTGAAATGCTGAAGGAGATTGGTGTGGACTATTGCATTATCGGTCACTCAGAGAGACGGCAATACTTCGGTGAGACCGATGAAACGGTAAACAAAAAGCTCCATGCCGCGTTTCGATGCGACATCCTTCCTATTCTATGCGTGGGAGAAGTGCTCAAGGAAAGAGATGAAGGAAGAGCCCTTTCGGTGGTCTCCGCACAGACAGAGATTGCCCTGAAAGATCTTTCCCTACAGCAGGTGGAAAAGCTCACCGTTGCCTATGAACCCGTATGGGCTATCGGTACGGGGCGTACCGCTACTCCCGAGCAGGCCGATGAGATGTGTGGCCATATTCGAACTGTTATTGCAGGGCTTCACGGCGAAGAGGCTTCGGAAAAGGTTGTTATACAGTACGGCGGCAGTGTAAAGCCGGAAAATGCTACGGAACTTATGAATATGTATGAGATTGATGGAGCTTTAGTTGGCGGCGCCAGCCTAAATCCGGAAGAATTTATAGAAATCGTGAATTTTTAGTCAGTTGGAAATACCGTTTCCTACTGACTAAAAATGGGGAGTGCAGAGGGGGGAACCCTCTCGCTGCCCTCAGGAGGGTGCTCAGGTTGCACAGCAACCGCCGAAGGGAACCTAAGGTTCCCTAGCGGAAGTGGCGCAGCGGAGCGAAGCTACTTTTTTAGGAGGAGAGAGATATGTGTTTTATTGAAGATATACTGGCAAGAGAAGTATTAGATTCGAGAGGCAACCCCACCGTAGAGGCAGAGGTTTATCTGGATGACGGTTCCGTTGGACGGGCAATCGTTCCTTCCGGAGCATCCACCGGTGCCTATGAGGCTATCGAACTCAGAGATGACGAGAAGGACAGGTTCCTTGGGAAAGGAGTACTTAAGGCTGTAGATAATATCAACGAGCTCATCGCCCCGGAACTCATCGGATGGAACGTATACGATCAGGTAGGTCTGGATAAACTCATGATTCAGTTAGACGGAACGCCAAACAAGGGCAGGCTAGGCGCAAATGCAATCCTTGCCGTATCCTTAGCTGCAGCCCATGCGGCGGCAGATAGCCTGGGACTCCCGTTGTTTCAGTATATCGGCGGTGTCAATGCCAAGGTCTTGCCTGTGCCCATGATGAACATACTCAACGGTGGTCAGCATGCGGATAATAATGTAGACATTCAGGAGTTTATGGTCATGCCTGTGGGAGCAAAGAGTTTTCACGGTGCACTCCGGATGGGCGCAGAGGTTTTTCATAGCTTGAAGGCTGTCCTGAAAGAGAAAGGTCTGAACACAGCTGTAGGTGACGAAGGCGGCTTTGCCCCAAATCTTTCCTCCAATGAAGAAGCCATCCGGGTTATTGTAGAAGCAATCGAAAAAGCCGGTTATGTACCGGGAAATGACATCAGGATTGCTCTGGATGTAGCTGCTTCTGAAATGTTCGACGCGGCTACCGGTCTTTACGATTTGGCAGGAGAAGGGGTCAAGAAAACCGCACAGGAAATGGTGGAATACTATGGGATGCTGGCATCAAAATATCCTATTATATCTATAGAAGACGGGCTTTCTGAAGACGACTGGGAAGGTTGGAAGTACATGACAGATGAGCTTGGTGATAAACTTCAACTCGTAGGCGATGATTTCTTTGTGACGAATACCGAGAGATTGGCTCGGGGAATCGAAGAGGGAGCAGCGAATTCAATACTCATCAAGGTCAACCAGATCGGAACTCTGACAGAAACGCTGGACTCCATTGAAATGGCCAAGAGAGCCGGTTATACCGCGGTTGTCTCTCACAGATCCGGAGAGAGTGAAGACGTAACAATTGCAGACCTGGTGGTTGCCGTCAACGCAGGGCAGATCAAGACCGGGGCGCCTTCCAGAACGGACCGTGTAGCTAAATACAATCAACTGCTGCGAATCGAGGAGCAGTTGGACACCGGTGCCCAATATCCTGGTTCCGGAGCTTTTTATAGCATGAAAAAGTAATGTAACGGCAGGAGTTCGGTCTTGCTTATTTTAGAAAACTTCTTGATTTTAATATAGTATTATGATAATCTATGTTGGTTACATTACCAAGGAGGTGAAAAATTGAAAATAGCACTGATGATTATACTTTCCATTGCAAGCCTAGTACTCATAGCGAGCATCCTGCTTCAGTCAGGGAAAAGCGCGGGCTTATCCGGTTCAATCGGTGGTGGTGCGGAGCAGCTTTTCGGTAAGAAGAAAAGTAAGGGATACGAGGCGATACTGAGTAAAATCAGTGTAGTAGGAGCGATATGCTTTATTGTCTGTTCACTGGCTCTGGTAGCAATTGAGTAGTTAGAATATTTAGAATACGATATGAAAAAGAGGTGCCAAGGCGCCTCTTAATCTGTTGGAGAAGGAGGTAGTTTTCCTAATGGACATAATTGCAATTATAGTACCTATCTGCGCAGTTTTAGCACTGATCGTCGCTTATGCTCTTGCCTCGTGGATTGGTAAATTAGATGAAGGAACTGACCGGATGAAGGAGATTTCCGGTTATATCCGAGAAGGGGCCATGGCATTTCTCAAGAGAGAGTACAAGTACATGGCTGTTGTGATAGTAGTTGTTTTCCTAGTGCTCGGAGTATTTATCAATTGGATCACTGCTGGTCTCTATGTTTTTGGTGCAATTTTTTCTGTACTTGCCGGTTATTTCGGTATGACGGTTGCCACTAATGGTAATGTTCGTACAGCTAACGCTGCTAGGACAGGCAGTATGCCCAAAGCGCTCAAGGTTGCATTCCGCAGCGGTGCTGTCATGGGACTCTGCGTTGTAGGGTTAGGTACCCTCGGCCTAGGTATTATCTTTGTGGTAATGGGTGTAGATTCTGCAGATGTTAT
>JBAYOC010000244.1:0-3006 GCA_041678465.1 Anaerovoracaceae bacterium
AGCTTCCATGGCCGCCAGGACCTGGGGAGGAGGATTCTTCTCACTGAGGAAAGGGCCTCCGGGAACTAAATTCATCAGAAGAAAAGTAAGGCACGTAATCAGAAGTATTACTACCAAAGCCTGAGCTACGCGCTTAGCGATGAATTTTATCATAATTGTATATCTCCATTGTTTATTCGCGAGTTATTTATCACTCACAAACTATATTTTATACTTGTTTGCATAAAAGGTCAAGACGAACGGATTTACATTATATGGAACCGCTACTCCTACGTTATCGCGAGATTATTATAAGCAAGTTTAAGCATGCTTTTTCCTGAGCTTTTCGGGATCTGATAATATGACACCACCACGAAAAAGCTCCACCATTCCTTCGGCGGCAAAATATTTCAGCATTCTCGTTACCACTTCTCTGGCAGTTCCCATGTGCTTGGCGATGGCTTCGTGGGTAATGGTCAGGCGGTTGGAGCCCTCGATGTTCGCATGATCCAGCAGGAAAATCGCCAGCCTCTTATCGAAGCTCATGAACAAAACCTGCTCCATGATCCACATGACGTCGGAAAACCGGGAGGACATGAGTTGATTGGTATAATCCGATACTGCGATGGAGCTTTGCAGCAGCCCTTGGTAGACGGAGGATGGAATCAGGAATGCCTCTGTATCTTTTTCTGCTTCTACAAGGATTTCAAAGCTGATGTTTCGAAGCATGCATGAGGCTGAAAAGATGCACATGTCTCTCTCCAGCAATCGGTAAAGGGTAATCTCTTTGCCACTCTCGGAGACTATGAATGCCCGGGCTTGCCCTTTTTTCACAAGAAAAAGGCCGTCCAAATCATCGGCTCCGCCGTGCATGATAGTTCCCGCCCGTATTCGGCGCAGGGTGACGCTGTATTCGAGAGCTTCCTTCTGCTCTGAGCTCAAGGCATTCCAGAAGGGCAGCGCATCTTTAATGTATGCAATATCTTCCTGTTTCATTGTTCCTCTCTTTCGATAGCGACAGCCGTTGGTTCGAGCCCTCGGAAAGCGTTTTAGCCGGAAAACCCGGTTCTCACTTTCGTTTCGGGACGATGTTAACATCGTCCCCTACATGTATTAAAGTATCTCACATTTTATACCTGTTTTCAAGCCTGGTGGTGCGTAGGTGTGGTGCGTAGGACAGGAGGCATTAGGAAGGATTCGCTTCTCTATCTTTATGAGATGAGCAAAATTTTCGTTTGTGTGCAGATTCTTCTGAGCAAAAGCTGTTTTTCAGGCAAATCTGAGCAATTTTTTCGTTTGTATTTAATTTTATGGTATATATTTACATTATTGTTGATATAAACGCAATTTTTGCACATTTGGAAGACAATTAGAGGCGAATTGGTCAGAAAATTGAACACAAACGCAATTTCTGCACATTTGACCGTCTGTGTCATTGGGAGATGCGGAGGGTCTGTCCCTCTGTTTCCCTGTGACTTTGTCACAGAAGTATTGGGGCATAAAGATATAATCCTAAGTAGTAGATTGTTAATTTTGTGGCTAAGTGCATTAAAAGAATATGGTTTAACGTTGTTGCCTGCAGCGAAATCTCAGATTTGAGCAGGCCTATAACAGTAGGAGGTTTTATTTAATGAAAGTATTAATTGTTGGAGGAGTAGCCGGAGGGGCTACCGCTGCCGCTCGCCTCAGAAGGCTGGATGAGCATGCCGAGATCATCCTTTTTGAGCGCGGAGAATATATTTCCTTCGCAAACTGCGGTCTTCCTTACTATATAGGAGGAGAGATTACAGATAAAGAAGATCTGACCGTGCAGACACCCAAGGGCTTTTATGACCGATTCCGAGTGGATATTCGTACGCAGAATGAGGTTGTAGCCATCGACCCTGTAGCAAAAGTAGTAGATGTAAAGGATTTGAAAACCGGAGAAGTATATAATGAAAGCTATGATAAGCTTATCTTAGCGCCGGGTGCTGCACCTCTTCGCCCCAAGTTCGACGGTGCGGAACTGGACCGTGTCTTCACTTTAAGAAATATCCCTGATACCTATCAAATAAAAGATTTTATCGATCATCAGAAACCCAGCCGCGCCTTAGTCGTAGGCGGAGGCTATATTGGCATTGAAATGGCGGAAAATCTTCACAGAGCCGGACTGGAGGTTACTGTAGTGGAGTTTCTTGACCACGTAATTGCTCCTTTGGACTTCGACATGGCTGCCGAGGTGCACAACCATATTCGTCAAAAAGGCGTCAAGCTGATGCTGAAAACCGGAGTCACCGGAATTTATGAGGAAGCAAAAGGCCTTCGCGTTACCCTGGGAGAAGAAGAGGTTCAAACCGACATGGTAATCCTCTCTGTCGGCGTGCGTCCTGAAAACGCTCTCGCTTTCCAATCCGGTCTTGCTTTAAATGCCCGCGGAGCAGTGGTTACCAATGAATATCAGCAAACCTCCAACCCTGACATCTATGCCGTTGGGGACGTGACGGAAATCGTAGATTACATTACAAAAGAAAAGGGTTACATTCCCCTGGCAGGACCTGCCAACAAGCAGGCCAGAGTGGCGGCGGATCACATTTATGGCATTTCAAGCAGCTATAAAGGAACGCAGGGAACAGGAATTTTGAGAGTTTTTGACTTAACAGTAGGTACCGTAGGATTAACGGAGACTAGGATCAAGCAGCTGAATTTAGAGTATGAGAAGTCCTACACCTGGTCCGCTTCCCACGCCTCCTATTATCCCGGAGCGGTCAATATGACCATCAAGCTCCTTTATAGAAAGGAAGACGGCGGCATTTTAGGTGCTCAAATTGTAGGTTATGACGGCGTGGATAAGCGCATTGACGTAATTGCCACTGCCATGCGTGCCAACATGACGGTCTACGACCTTACAGAACTGGAGCTGGCCTACGCTCCGCCCTATTCCTCTGCAAAAGACCCGGTGAATATGGCCGGTTATGTAGCAGAGAACACATTAACAGGAAAGGTAAAGTTTTTCCACTGGGATCAGGTCAATGATTTGCCGAGAGACGG
>JBAYOC010000245.1:0-3002 GCA_041678465.1 Anaerovoracaceae bacterium
GCCTGGAGACGGGAGATAGCTTCAATTTGCTCCTGCCCAACGGAGGTACGGTGCGCCTTTTGGTGGGTGGTACCTTTGACCTTCAAAATGAAGCGGCCAACAGCTCCTTAATTTTTATGGATTTTAGTCGGACGCAGAAGCTGTTCAACACGGGGGATACGGTGTCGTCCATTGAAGTACAAATCCAGGACCCCTTCGAAGCGGATCTTATCGCCGGCAAATGGAAGGATTCACTGGACAATGTGAAAATTGATGACTGGATGGAATTAAACCAGCAACTCCTCACTGCATTATCCAGTCAGAGTAGCTCCTCATACACCATACAGTTCTTTGTGATTTTGTCCATTACCCTTGGTATAGCCAGTGTGTTGGCCGTGTCTGTCATTCAGAAATCCAAGGAAATCGGCATATTAAAGGCTATGGGGACGACAAAAAAGAGCACCAGCAGAATATTCACCCTGCAAGGTCTGCTTTTGGGCATCCTGGGATCCTTTTCCGGGATTGGCCTGGGGATTCTTCTCCTCACCGTTTTTAATTCCGTTGAAGGCTTAGCCTTCAGCATCACATATCGATGGAGCAACGTTCTTCTGTTAGCTGCCATCGCCACCTTTGCCGGCGCCATTGCTTCGGTCATCCCTGCAAAGCGGTCGGCAAATATGAACCCTATGGAGGCAATTAAAAATGGATAATACCTTACTCATGGGCCAAAACCTGGTAAGAGAATATGGAACTACAATCCTGACAAGAGCCTTGGACGATGTGAGCGTCAAGCTCAACGTCAAGGAATTCGCCAGCATCATCGGTCAGTCGGGAAGCGGAAAGAGCACCCTGCTTAACATGCTGGGGGCCTTGGACCGTCCTACCAGCGGGAAGCTTCTCTTCCGGGACAAGGACCTTTCCGGGATGGACGATTTGGAGATGGCCCGGTTCCGTAACCGCAACATCGGATTTATTTTTCAATTCCATCATTTGCTACCCGAGTTTACCGCTCTGGAAAATGTTTTGATGCCCACTTGGATTGAGTCGGGGATCGCAGACAGAAAGAAGGAAGCTCGCGCTAAGGAGCTACTGGAATTGGTGGGCTTGAAAGACCGCATGAAAAACTTGGCCCCCAACTTGTCCGGCGGCCAGCAGCAGAGGGTATCCATTGCCCGGGCCTTGATTAACGAGCCCAATCTGGTTCTTGCGGACGAACCCACGGGAAACCTGGATTCCGATTCCACCGATCAGGTCTACGAACTTCTCAGGAACATCAACCGGGATTTTAGTATGTCTTTCCTAATCGTGACCCATGATCGTCACATCGCAGAGAAGTCCGATCGTGTTATCGAGATGAAAGACGGCCGAATCATAAAAGACTACAAAACGAATGAAAAACTGCCCGATGAGCTATGGCAGTGCCTGGCACCTCATAATTGTAAATATGTACACACTGCGTAATGCATTCTTTGGCTCCACAACCCTTATATATCGTGTATGAGGTTGTTGAGCCATTTCTTTGAATGGAAGCGGCGCCGGCAGAAAAAGCTCTTGCCGAACTCTTCCGCCTGAGCCATCATCACGATTAAATAGACGGGCAGGTCTGTAAAAAAGACACCGAAAAAGACCAGGGGTACGCCGATACCCCAGACGCAACCCACTTCCAGAAGCATGGCAAATTTGGTGTCACCGCCACAGCGAAGGGTTCCGACGATATTCAAACCACCGTAAACTTTAAGCCACATCATGCAACCATAAATGGTGAGAATCCAGAGCATGTAATATCGGCCTTCGTCCGTGAAGTTAAACAAGAGCACAATAAAGCGGGAGCATATGATCAGTAATCCTCCGGAAATGAGCCCTACTTTGATGCCAATGCTAAGCAATCTCTTTGCAAGGGCAAATGCATAATCCAACTGTCCCATTCCAATCCGCTGTCCCACGAGGATCAGCAGGGCATCCCCCAGACTGAAAATGGCCAGTATAAACAATTGATTTATGGTGTTGCTGGCCTGTATGGCCGCATATTCGGTGATGCCCATTCTGCCGTAGAAAGCGTTGTAGGTTGCCATTCCCAAGCTCCACATGGTCTCGTTGACGGTGACGGGAAGGGCACTGGACAATATTCTGGCCACGAGAATCCTCCGCCAGGCAAAGAACTCTTTCAGAGGGCCTGCCAGGATGTTGTGCTTCCCAAAGATTACAAAGAGAATCAAGGACAGCTCCAAAATTCTTGCAATGAGGGTTGCGGTTGCGGCACCCATAATGCCCATTGCCGGCAATCCGAATTTACCGAAAATAAGCAGATAGGCCAGCAGAGTGTTGACTAAAAAAACCACCATACTTATGTAGAGGGGGATCTTGGTTTGTTGCGTGGATCGCAGGGCTGCGGTGCAGGGAACCGTAATGGAAACGGTTAGGAAGCTGAAGGCAAACCGGCGGAGAAACCCCGTTCCCATCTCGATGGCTTCGGGAATATCCGTAAACAAGCGCAATACCATTTCGGGAAAGAACATTGCCGCAATGAAAAAGATGGCACCAATGCTAAAGCAGAAGGTAACGGCAAAGCCCAATACTCTTCTGATATTTTGCAGATCTTTGACGCCCCAAAACTGAGACATAAAGGCGGATGCGCCGCTGGAAAACCCGAAGAGGACCCCCCAGTGAATGAAGAAAAGCTGGGTAGACAGGCCAACAGAGGCCAGTTCCACCTCGCCGAGACTGCCCACCATGAGGGTGTCAATCAAGTTAAGGGAAGAGGCTATGAGGCTCTGCAATGCAATAGGTAATGCTACCCGGCGCAGTGTCCTGTATAAGGATTTTGATTCAATCACTATCGGCTGGTCTGCCGATGGATCCATTTTTTTCTTATCTGTCAAGTTCGTAATACCTATATCCATAAAAAGCAGCCACAGGGACAGACCCCGTGGGGGCAAATTCAACCACAGGGACAGACCCCATGGGGGCAAATTCAACCACAGGGACAGACCCCGTGGGGGCAAAAGCAGCCACGGGGTCTGTCC
>JBAYOC010000246.1:0-2981 GCA_041678465.1 Anaerovoracaceae bacterium
ATATTTGTCCATCATAATGAACGCATG
Organism: Anaerovoracaceae bacterium; assembly: GCA_041678465.1. Taxonomy (GTDB): domain Bacteria; phylum Bacillota; class Clostridia; order Peptostreptococcales; family Anaerovoracaceae; genus UBA1426. The sequence goes on from JBAYOC010000246.1 coordinate 28, forward strand.
AAACAAATTTTTGAGGAGTGCGTTTAATGGAGAATCGCTGTTTATACATAGTTCTTACAAGAACAAATACGGTAATATCTAAGCTGATCCATGTTATTAATAATGATGAATACACACATGCAGCAATCGCATTGGACAAAGAGCTTGATCATATGTACAGCTTTGGAAGAAAGTACACATTCAATCCCTTTATAGGTGTATTTAAGCATGAAGAAATTAATAAAGGTATCTGGGGCGCTGCCCCCTCTGGGCGGATCTTGAGATCCTGTCACCCCCGAAGGGGTTATCCGCAGAGAATCTTTTTATTTAAACTCTCTGCTCAAATCGGAAGAGATGCTCTCTCCCGATACCCACTCTGGCCAGGGGTTCGATCCCCCTTTCTCCTACCAAACACAAAAACGCCGCAAACGGCGTTTGATGTTTGGTGGAGAATAGGGGGATCGAACCCCTGGCCTCATGATTGCGAACCATGCGCTCTCCCAGCTGAGCTAATTCCCCGGGATGGTATTCGGTTAAAAAAGTCCCCGGCAGCAGCCGGAGAAAAAAGTGGTGGGGACAGCGGGACTCGAACCTGCGGCCTCATGCTTGTGACGCATGCGCTCTAACCAACTGAGACTATGCCCCCACGCGGTTTGCATCATCGCTGAACGACGAATGCACAAATATTATAATCCCTTTTTCCCTTGCGTGTCAATGGACGAAACGGTATACTTGTAAAAGAATATACTACTGTTGTAACAGTTGGCGCTGCCATTTAATTAGGCAGATGGTTTCACAAACCATATAAGCAGATACTTTCATCCAGATGAGTAAAAAATCCGTTTGTGTGCAGATTATGGCCGGATTTTCCTCTAAATCGCCGTAAATTGAGCAAAATTTTCGATTGTAGGCAGATTATAAGGTGGAAATCTATTACAAACGAAAAATTTGCACAGATTCAGCCCTAAAACAACTTTTTGCTCCAAATATCCGCACACAAGTGGAAAATTTGCACAGATGAGTTGTTTGAACAAGCATTTACACAGATCGATTGAACAATAACATGCTGTTCAATCCCCCGTTAGGAGATTTACTATGAGAAGACTAACTCTTAATATATTGCTTATCCTTGTCTTAATCCTTCTGGCAGCTGCCGGAGTTTACGCAATTACATACATTAATACAACGCCAAGTGTACAGACGGATAATTACCTGCTCACCATTTCGGAAATCAGTGGACGGCAGGAGCTTTCCGCTCCGGAAGAAGGGGGTGCGGATTCCGTCATGCTTTATGAGCTGCCTGTAGGGTCTACTATCTCCCTCACGACCAAGTCAGATGGCATTTCTCATGAAATCGCATGCTATAACGTGCGCAACCGCAAACAAGAGTCCTTTGCAATGAGCAGCGACGGATATGGCAAAGGAGATACAAAGGATCTGGATGCCGAATCAACGGTATCTTATGTGGTAACTTACAAGGATATTGATTACGCTTATATGAGCATCGAAATCACTGAAGAGGGTGAGACTACCTCTTTTTTCTTCCGCGTCGTAAAAGCTTCAGAGTCGGAAGCGGCTGATGAGCCACAGGTCCAACTCATCGTTACCGCAGTGCCAACGAGTTCACAAGTGCTTGTGAATGTTGAAGTGCAGGGTTTTCTTGCCTACTACATCAACGGCTATAACTATTTCAAGCTACGGGACATAGCGGCAGTCCTCAACGGTACCGAAAAGCAGTTTGAAGTGGGCTGGGACGCTGAAGCTAATAGCATCTCGCTTCGCACAGGGAAACCTTATGAGGTGCAGAGTGGAGATCTTGCAACGGATTCTGCCAGTGAGAGTATGACGGGGCTGGCCACGCAATCAAAGATATTTTTGGATGGAGAAGAGGTGGCATTCGTAGCGTATAACATTGGGGGCAACAATTATTTCAAACTTAGAGATCTGGGCGAGGCTTTGGATTTTAACGTTGACTGGGATCCGGATGCAAAGAATGTATTGATTGATTCAAGCCAAGGCTACACAGAATAGAGGAAAAGATAAGAAATTCAAATTTAGGATTGAAATCCTATGGGCAGTTGTGCTATCATAGGGGAGTCCGAATTTGGGGCTATAGCGCAGCTGGGAGCGCGCCTGACTGGCAGTCAGGAGGTCAGGAGTTCGATCCTCCTTAGCTCCACCAATAAATATAGAGGTCCATAAGGGCCTCTATATTTATTGGTGATATAAAAAAGCGAACTCCTGACCAGAGGGGTTATTAGGGGAGAGCATCTCCCCTAATAGGAGTTACGAAGAAACGGATTTCGACTTCGGGGGTGACAGGGTCGCAAGACCCGCCAAGAGGGGGCAGCGCCTCCTATGGAACATGTGTGACATGTTGGGAAGTAGTTCGATCCTCCTTAGCTCCACCAAAAAAGAGTGCATGAAAAAATGCACTCTTTTTATATTTCAAGAGACAAGGAAGATTGAACTCGAAAGCGCGTTCTATTAAAGTAAGCCGAAAGCCCCTTCTAACGATATTACGAGGATCGCTACAACAGCGACCAACGCCGATATGATAAACCCATGAATCATAGGCGCAAAGCCTGATTTTTTCATTTCCTTGAAGCTTGTATTAAGTCCGATGGCTGCCAGCGCTGCTACCATAAGGAACTTACTCAGTTCTTTCAGGAATGAAGAAGCTACAGCGGGAATAAGACCAAAGCTATTCATTAGAGCCATTCCAAGAAAACCCAATATAAACCAAGGGAATATTGACGTCATATTAAGTTTTATAGGTTCACTTCCAGTATTGGTTGTAGAGATTGCTTTTTTCTTAAGTCGTATGTTTATATATGTGAATGCTACAACTGTTGGAATAATCGCAAGCGTTCTTGTCAGTTTAACCATAACCGCAAAATCACCTGCCGCTTCGCTGAAAGCATATCCTGCAGCTACAACGCTGGAAGTATCATTGACTGCCGTTCCTGCCCAAA
>JBAYOC010000247.1:0-2965 GCA_041678465.1 Anaerovoracaceae bacterium
AACCCCTCCGATGGCGTGTCGGCGAGAAAATTGATTGAAGAAGTGGCCGCAATCCACGGCCCTGTTTACGTAAGACTGGGAAGGGCTGCTGTGCCCATTCTTTATGGGGAAGACACAGAATTTGAGATTGGAAAAGCAGTAACATTGCGGGAAGGATCCGACTATACCATCATTGCCACAGGCATCATGGTCAGTGAAGCCCTGACTGCAGCGGATACGTTAGAAGACCAGGGGCTGTCTATTCGTGTTTTGGATATGCACACCATTAAGCCTATCGATGAAGAAGCAATTATAAGAGCAGCGAAAGAAACGAAAGGTATTGTCACCGCAGAAGAGCACACTGTACTGGGGGGCCTTGGCGGCGCCGTAGCCGAAGTGTTGGCGAAAAAACATCCTGCCCCCATGGAATTCGTGGGAATACAGGATGTTTTCGGCCAGTCCGGAAAGCCGGACCAACTGCAGGCGGCTTACAATTTGAAGGCGGTAGATATTGTCCATGCAGTAGATAACCTCAAAAAAAGATAATTGTAATTTCAAGTGCGCATGTTGGGCGTATCTCCTAGGAAACCGCCGACTTTTTGATGCTTCGCATAAAAGTCGCAAGGTTCACGGTTTCTACGGAGAAACACCCAACATGCGCACAATCATTTTTCGGCTGTCGAATATAAAGGGAATGTAAATGCGGATAGGTTTTGATATCGGTGGAACGAATATCGATGCGGGAGCAGTGGATGAAGCAAATCAAGTTGTAGCCAGGCGAACAACGCCCTTTCCAAAAGGAAGCTCCTATTCGGAAGTCGTCAGGATTATGGAGAGCCTGGTTCAAGAACTCCTGCAGGAAGCGGGAAGCATAACTGAGGATCTAGAATCCATAGGAATTGCAGTGCCCGGAAGTATAAACGGGCCGACAGGCACCATCATCAGCGCACACAATCTGGGATTTTATAATGTACCGATTAAGGCGGCCGTCGGAGAGCGATTTCCGACGACCCCTGTTTTTTTGACCAACGACGCCAATGCAGCTACCCTGGGGGAGTTTCGAATGGGTGCGTTACGGGGCTGCCTAACCGGAATCTTATTGACCTTGGGAACGGGAGTAGGCGGAGGCCTCATACTGTGTGGTGAGGTTTTTGAAGGTGGCCTGGGGCATGGCGTGGAACTGGGGCATATGTGCATCGATAGGAAGGGACCCCTTTGCACCTGCGGGAACAGAGGCTGTGTTGAAACTCTGTGTTCAGCCACATGGCTGGCCGAGCAAGGGAGAAGGGAGCTATCCGAGACCGCTGACGCGAAATTGGTAATAGACTCCGCAAAAGCCGGTGATCCAACGGCAGTTAAAATCTTTGAGCGCTATGTGGAGCAGCTGAGCACGGCTTTGGCATCCTATGCCGTGTTATTGGACCCCCAGATAATAGTTCTGGGTGGCGGTGTAAGCCAGGCAGGCGACTTTCTCTTGGAGCCACTGCGCCAAAAAGTAAAGGAAAAGTCCTTTTTCCATTATCCCTACAAGATCGTGGCGGCAGAACTGGGAAGCGACGCAGGAATTCTGGGCGCAGCATTATTGAAATGAAATTCTGTATGAAATGATGTAAAATGAGCAAAATTTCAACTTGTACACGAATAAATTAAAAATATCCGCTCTTTTGTGCAAAAATTGAGCTTGTACGTTGTTTATATGTTAAATTATTACAAATATTACCGTACTACTTGATATTTTGCACAGATAAAGTGCTTTTCCGCCGAATATTCACGTACAACTTGAAAATGTGCACAGCCGACAAGTGTAAGGTGTTTTGATTTAAGCGGAGTTTGTTCCGACGTGGGACAGACCTGGTACTGATTAATAAAAATAGAGTAGGAGACCCATGGTTTATGACTATTGATATACAGAGAGTTACAGCAGGCATCGGCGGAGAGGTTTTATTGATAAGGGGATCAGAAAAAACCGCTGTTTATGATGCGGGTATGGCCTACTGCGCCACCGGTTTAGTGGATAACATTAAAAAAGCACTGCAGGGAAAGCCCCTGGACTATGTCCTTCTTTCTCACACCCATTACGATCACTTGGGAGGCGTCCCATATTTGAGGCAGGAATGGCCCGGACTGACGGTAATCGGTGCCGCCCACGGCAAATATGTGCTGGAACGCCCGGGAGCATTGAAGGTGATTCGGGAGCTTGCGAAAAATGCAGCAAAGGAGTACTTGGGAACCCATGATTTACAACCGGATTACTCCGATACGGACCTTAGGGTAGACAGAGTGGTAGGCGACGGGGATGTAATAGATTTGGATGACAGGAGAATTCACGTATACGAGACAAAAGGCCACACCAATTGTTCTTTATCCTTTTTTATCGAAGAAGACAGTATACTGCTGTCCAGTGAGAGCACGGGTGTCTACACTGGGAAGGCAGAGGTAATCCCCTCTCTTTTAACCAGTTACAGGGACGTAGTGACCTCAATCGAAACCTGCAGAGCATTGAAAGCAAAGCAGATTTATTCTCCCCACTACCTGTTGGTAGATGAGGAATCCGTGCCGAAATACTGGGATTTGTGCAAATCTGCCGTTGATGAATTCAAAAACATAACCTTATCCCTACACAAAAAAAGAGCTTCCATAGAGGACATCATAGAAGCTCAAAAGAAGCGGTGGTGGGAACCTTATTGCCGGGGGCAACAGCCGGATACTGCCTTTGAAATCAACACAAGAGCAGGAATCGCCGCCATTCTCAAAGAATTTTTTTAAATTTCGGATAAAGCCTCTTCGTCTGCCACCACAATTAGGTTGGGGTGGAGCTGCAGGATGGAACCGGGCACTCTCGGTGTAATCGGGCCGCACAAGACCTGCTTCAAAATAGACGCCTTAGCCTTGCCATTCACACAGAGCAACACGCTCTTTGCTTTCATTATGGCTCCCATTCCCATGGTTAGGGCATGTCTGGGAACTTCGTCCTCGTCTTCAAAGA
>JBAYOC010000248.1:0-2947 GCA_041678465.1 Anaerovoracaceae bacterium
CTCCTTGCAGTCTCTGCCGATACCCCGTACTGGCTGGCCAATGAGGAGCGAGTATAAATGCGCTCCCCCACTTTATAATGCCCTTCAACAATTTTAGAAGCCACGTCAGCCGCAATTTGCTGATATCTCGGTGTTGTGACTTTTATCTTCTCATCCATTCTTAACCCCCGCTCATACAGCACTAAATACAGTACCTCACGGTATTAATCCTATCAGTTATCTGCTCTGTTCTCAAGTGTCTGTAGCCGAAGCTGACCGCAGGCGCCCTCAATATCCATGCCCAGCTCCCTTCGGATCGTAGTCTGAATCCCCTTTTCCTCTAATATCTTGCGGAAATTCTCCGCTGCCTGCCGATCGGTAGATGCATACTCTCGCTCGCTGACGGGGTTGAGGGGGATCAGATTTACATGACAGAGCATGTGCCGCAGTTTATTTGACAGCTCTTCCCCATGGGACAGCTTGTCATTGACTCCTTTGATCATGGCATATTCGAAGGTGATGCGTCTGCCGGTTTCTTTCGTATGGTTACGACAGACTTGCAACAACTCTCCCATAGGGTACTTTTTATTGATGGGCATGAGTTGGTTGCGGACTTCATCATTTGGGGCGTGGAGGGAAATCGCCAGATTGACCTGTGGAAAATCCCTGCCGAAAGCCTCGATCTTGGGTATGATTCCGCAAGTGGAGACGGTTATAGCTCGAAGGCTCATATTCAGCCCTTCCTCTGCATGAATCAACTCAATAAAACGGCACAGGTTCTCATAGTTATCAAAAGGCTCTCCGATGCCCATTACTACTACATTTCCGATTCGTTCTCCGGTGTCTCTTCCGATGGAGAGGACCTGATCCAGCATTTCTGCAGGAGACAGGTTGTCTGCCCTTCCTCCGATAGCCGAAGCACAGAAGGCGCAACCCATCCTGCAACCCGCCTGTGAAGAAATGCAGACAGAGTTGCCATAACGGTATTTAAGGAACACGCTCTCAATCGCATTGCCGCTCTTCAGCTTGAACAGATACTTTCTGGTACCGTCCTTGGCAGAGATTTGGAGCCTTTCCATTTCCAGCGTCTCAATGAACGCTAATTCATCGAGCTTCTCCCTCAGAGCCTTGGGCAGGTTTGTCATTTCATCGAAGGTGCGGACGCCCCTGGACATCCATTCAAAGATCTGAGAGGCCCGGTATTTTTTTTCACCGATATTCGCCAGTAACTGCTCCAGTTCCTCGACGTTCATAGACTTGATATCTGCTTTCATTTTTCCTCTTTCTACCTCTGTAGCTTTTCTACATCGATGCCGGTCTTGTGTCCATTCAAGTCGTATTCCTGCAGGGGTTCATCCTTTTCTTTGACTTCAAGCGCCAAAGTTTCATTCATGATATATTCTTTGTGCTCCTGAAGGGCGCTCTTAAACTCTTCGTCACCGTGGCAATAGATGCAGATCCGGTCTGTCATCTCGAAATCCTTTTGCTTGCGAAGCTGCTGTATTTTAGAGATTATTTCCCGGGCAAGACCTTCGGATTTCAGTTCCGGCGTCAGAGTGGTATCCAGGATTACGAACACATTATTCTCCATGGCTACCGCAAACCCTTCTTTCGCAGCGATCCTGACATCAAACATATCCTTATCTACTACTATCTCTTCGCCATCCAGCTCCATGACAAACTTGCCGTCCCGGTCCAGCGCAGCCACGGCTGCTTTGGGATCCAGTTTGGCGATAGCCGCTCCGAAGGCTTTGATTTTTCCTCCCAAAACGGGACCTGCAACCTTAAAATTCGGCTTGAGACTCAGGTTCATATACTTATCCAGTTCTTTCTCAAAGACGACCTCTTTCACGTTGAGCTCTTCTTTAATCAGATCTGCCATATCGCTGATCAAATCTTCATATTTACCATCCACTAAAATCTCGAACAGAGGCTGACGGACCTTGATCCGCTCCTTCTCCCTCACGCCTCTTCCCAAGCCTACCAGTGTTCTTACCAGATCCATCCGTTCCTCAACTTTGTCGTCGATCAGGGCGTCTTTGGATTCCGGATAATAGGAAAGGTGCACCGACTCCTCACCCGTCAGCTTTGTGTAGATTTCGTCGGTGATGAAGGGAGCAAAGGGTGCCGACAGTTGAGCAAGCCCCACCAATATCTCATAGGTTGTCAAATATACGGACTTTTTATCCTCTGTAAGCTCTTCACCCCAGAAACGCCTCCTTGCACGGCGTATATACCAGTTGGAAAGATCCTCTACCAGGAACTCCTGGATTTTGCGCACGGATCTCATGTGATCATAGCGATCCATCTCGCCGATGACTTCATGGATCAAGCGATGGTATTTGGACAGGATCCAGCGATCCAGCTCCGGCCTCTCGTCGAAGTCCACAAAGAAGGTTCTGGGGTCGATGCCATCGGTATTGGAGTAGAGCACAAAGAAGTTGTATACGTTCCGCAAGGTACCCAGGAACTTGCTGACGATCTCCACCAGTCCTTCTTCATCAAATTTCGTTGGAGACCAGGCCGGAGAGGTGGACAGCAGGTACCACCTAGTGGCATCTGCACCGTACTTATCGAAGAGGTCGAAGGGGTTAACCGTGTTCCCTTTCGATTTGGACATTTTCTTCCCTTCTTTGTCCAGTATCAGGTCGTTGACCAATACGTTCTTATAGGGCGATGTGCCTTTTATAAAGGTTGAAATTGCAAGCAGGGAATAGAACCAGCCTCTTGTCTGGTCGATTCCTTCACATATGAAGTCCGCGGGGAAAAACTCCTCGTCGAAGTTTTCTTCGTTTTCAAAAGGATAATGTCTTTGGGCAAAGGGCATGGCACCACTGTCAAACCAGCAGTCCATAACCTCGGGAATCCGGCTCATGGTCTCTCCGCATTCGGGACATTTGATATGGACTTCATCCACGTCGGGTCTGTGGAGTTCGATGAACTCGTCAATCTTCTCCATAGCTTTTTC
>JBAYOC010000249.1:0-2944 GCA_041678465.1 Anaerovoracaceae bacterium
GTTGCAGAAAACCTCACTAAGAGTGGTACCGTTCGCATACCGGAAGACTGCCCGGTATGCAGCGAGCATACGAGTATCAGGCAGGAGAGCGGTGTCAAAGTGCTCTACTGCACCAATGAAGAGTGCCCGGCAAAACAGGTAAAAGCCTACACTCATTTTGTCAGCAGAGATGCCATGGGTGTAGACGGGCTCTCCGAAGCCACTATAGAAAAACTTTTGTCCAAAGGGCTGATCAAGGAACTTGCAGACATCTTCCATATAGAGAAACACGAAGAGCAGGTCGTCAAAATGGAAGGGTTTGGTGAGAAATCCTATCGCAACCTAGTGAACGCAGTCAACAAAGCCAGAACTACTAACACCGTTAGACTGCTATATAGTTTGGGGATTCCCAACGTGGGTCTTTCCAACGCCAAAGCCATCTGCAAGCATTTCAAGTATGATTGGAAGTCAATGCAGTCTGCCTCCTACGAAGATCTCACGCAAATATACGGTATAGGTGATGTGATGGCAGAGGCCTATGTGAAGTTCTTCAGCAACGAAAAGAATATTCAGGCCATCGACGACATTTTAGCTGAGATCCGGTTTGAAGAGGCAGAAATGACCTCGGGAGACCAGCTTTTTGAGAACTTGACCTTTGTCATAACAGGCTCCGTTGCGCGTTACAAAAACCGGAATGAGTTGAAGGCAGTTATCGAAGGAAAAGGTGGTAAGGTAACGGATTCCGTTACTGCAAAGACGGACTTTCTCATCAACAACGACAGTCTGTCCAACTCGTCCAAAAATAAAAAAGCAAAGGAATTGGACATTCCCATCATCACGGAGGAACAGTTTGCGGGATGGCTTGAGAGCGGTAGAGAACAGGAATAGTTGTTGGAACCGATGCCTACATCGCCCTGAATATCACAATAGAATCACATGGGAGGTAACATGAAAACAGGAAAATTGGATAGCAAACTGCTGGAAGAGATGGTTTTCAAGCATTTCAAATACAAGAGACCGGAGGTCATTACCGGCCCGAGTATCGGTGAAGACTGCGCGCTGGTAGACTTCGGGGAATACGATTGCGTGTTGTCCACGGACCCTATCACAGGTGCGGTGTCGGACATCGGTAGACTGGCAGTCCAGATTTCCTGCAATGATATTGCTTCCAATGGCATAGAGCCCTTGGGTATTCTGTTGGCCTGCATGTTGCCGGAGGGTACCACCATGGAGGAAATCGATAAAATAATGCGTCAGGCGGGAGAAGCTTCGGAGGCGCTGGGAGTTATGATTATCGGCGGACATACGGAGATCACGAAAGCCGTCAACGTCCCCGTCATCGTTTCTACCGCCTTAGGGAAGGCTGCTAAAGGTGCATCCCAGAATGCGGCAGATATGCGTCCGGGAGACTGGATCTTGATGACCAAGCAGGCGGGCCTCGAGGGTAGCGGGATCATCGCCGGCGACCATGAAGACAGGCTGAAGGATATCTTAACCGAAGATGAAATCGCACAAGCCAAAGGGATGTTAGATCAAGTTTCCGTTGTAAGAGAAGGCGTCATTGCCGGCAAAATTGGCACTGCAGGTATGCACGACATTACAGAAGGCGGAGTACTGGGTGCCGTCTGGGAGATGTGTGAAATATCCGGGACAGGAGCTGAGGTCTGGGCTGATGAGATTCCCGTTGCTGATGTCACAAAAAAAATCTGCAGCCATTTTAACATCAATCCTCTTCGGTTGATTTCCAGCGGCAGCATGATGATCATGGCGCATCCGGAGAAAAAGGACATGCTCGTAGAGGAGATTCGGTCTGCAGGCATTCTTATTTCCTGCATCGGAAGGGTTGTGGAAGCCTCGAAAGGCCGCGTGATAATCAGCGGAGAAGAGCGAACTTCTATCGAGGCTCCCGGGAGTGACGAGCTCTATAAGGTGGTGTTTGGATGATTTCTACCGGAGTTGTCATCTGTCCGGTGGAGAACATCATCCATTTTTTCCAATAGATCTTCGGCTTTGTCCTCGACCTTATCACCGACTTTGCCCATCATGCGTTGGGTCTTGTTCGTTGCGTTCTCAATTTTATTCTCTGCCTTATTCTTCATTTTTTTTGCTTTATCACGAATGTCATCGGCAGTGTCCTTCATCTCATCCCACATGCCATCTGCGGCATCCTTCATCTCATGCCATGTGCCATCTGCGGCACCCTTGACTTCGTCCGGGCGAATACCCATGTGGTTGCTGTTCATGCGATCCATTTGTTTCTCCTTTTCTCTTTCAGCAATACGTATTGGTATTATTTTGCCGTGGATTCAAAAAATAATTCATTCGGATAATTCTCGATAGTTTTGAGATGGGTAAGATGAATCCCATTGACTGAATCGGCAAAGTCCTTTATAATAGAAAAGCAAATTGCCTTTTGGCAGCTTCGCCTGGCATGGTCCGGGTCCTGCGCAATAAGAATCTGTGAACCTCGTCAGGTCCGGAAGGAAGCAGCGATAAACGGAACCTCTTATGTGCCGCAGATCAGCCTGTTCCATCTCCATGCGGGGCTGGCAAAGGGCAATTTGTATAGATGGAGAAATTCGGAGGCGGAAATGCATCAAGCTTTATATCGGAGCTTTCGCCCGGAGACCTTTGAAGGCCTTCTGGGCCAGGAACATATCATTAAAATCTTGCGAAACCAGATTCACAACGGAACGGTAGGACATGCCTATTTGTTCTGCGGAACCAGAGGGACAGGGAAGACTACAACGGCCAGGATTTTGGCAAAGGGGGTCAACTGCACAGCACCTCAGGAGGATCGTCCATGCGGAATCTGTGAAAATTGTATTGCTATCCGGGACGGCATCTTTCTCGACGTCATTGAAATCGATGCGGCCTCGCATAACGGCGTGGAAAACATCCGTGAGCTGCGAGAAAGTGTCAAGTACCCCCCTGTTGCCGGAAGGTGCAAGGTCTATATCATCGA
>JBAYOC010000250.1:0-2927 GCA_041678465.1 Anaerovoracaceae bacterium
CCAAATTTGATCCCGCCGAAAGGCTTGCCACGCTGGATGCGATTAGCAAATCAACCCTTAACCTGGTATCCCTGGTGGAACCTCTCGGTGTCGAGCATACAAATGAAGAAATTGCGGATGCTTTTCTGACAGCAATGAAATACGGTGCCACCGTAACGGGATGCATGGAGAGAATACCCGTTGAGGGGACACCCCTGGGGAAGTATCCCGCCATTACAGAAAAGAGACTTGCTCAAGTAATTGCCGTTACGCGGCTTGCCGCAGGGACGCTTGCCCCGGATATCTGTGTCCACCGCGCATCGGAGCTTTCTATGGAATGGGGGGCCAATGTCACTGTGGTGGAGACAGGGGCGATTCCCAGAGACACCTGCTGTAGCTCGAAGGCCGAATGGAGGGGATTTGATCCGGCCACGGCAAAAAAATGGTTTCAATCACAAGGCTACGAGGTTTTTTCTAAGGAGAAGTAACCCATGAAGAGATTCATGACAATTATATTGAGTGTAACGCTAGTCTTTGGGCTTGCGGCTTGTGGAAGGTCAGAAAGTCCAAGTGCCGGCAGCGATGCAAAAGTGGGGACGTGGAAAACCGCGCAAACGATACAGCCTTTCTTTTATCAAGAATTTGCAGGCGCTGATGATACGGTTGAGGTGCTTCCTTTCACCAATCCCGGTGACATGAAGACTGCACTCCTGGCAGGCAGCCTGGACATGTGCGGAACCACCATTGTCACTGCCATTACAGCGGCATCCAAGGGAGAGCCCGTTGTGCTCGTGGGCGGACTCTCCAACAAATGTTCTGCGCTGGCTGTTGCCAAGGATTCCGATATTCAATCCGCTGCGGACTTAAAGGGGAAAAAGATTGCATACGTACCGGGAACTATGCATCATTTGCTTCTGCTGGAGGTCTTGACCAACAACGGTATCGATCCGGAAACGGATGTGGTGTTAATTCGAATCGATTTCTTTGACATGGGGCAGGCTCTTGCCCAAGGAACCGTGGATGCATTCTACAGCGGAGAACCCTATCCCTCCATGGCCGTTGCGGGAGGTTATGGGAGAATCCTTCTCTACCCCGACGACAACGAAGGCTTTGGAATCATAAATAGCGCTATGATGACGACGAAAGAACAGGTGAAAGAGAACCCCCAACTGATACAAAAGCTTGTAACTGCTCACGTGAAAGCAACCGAAGCCCTCAATGCAGACAGGGAGAAATGGATGGAAAAATCCATTGAGTTTGGCACGGAAAGACAAGTCATGGAAGTGGCTCTTGATAATATACAGCTATTTTGGGACATTGATGAAGCCTATATCAACAGCGTTAAAAACCTTGCCCAGCGGATGCTTGAACAAGGACTGATCACAGAGATTCCCGATGTGGAGGCTATGTTTGACTTGCACTTCATCGAGAATGCGGGAAGAGGACTCTAAAGATGCGTCAAAATCGGAAAAAGATTGATCCGGTTGGATTTGCGCTCCCTGTACTGCTTTTACTTGGCTGGTATGGGATGGTAGAAGGCGGAGCCATCCCTTCCTATTTATTACCGGGACCCCTAAGCATATTGCAGGTGATGGTTGACTTTGCAAACGGAGTTGGGAAACTTACGCCATATTCAGGCAAGCTGATTGCGAACTTGTCAGCCAGTTTGTTGCGCGTAATTGTGGGGTTTGCAATTGCAATGGCCTTTGGTCTTCTCCTAGGATTCCTCACCGGGAGAATCGCGGTGGTAAAGCGAATTTTGGATCCTACTGTACATGCCATCCGAACCGTTCCGGGAATCGGCTGGCTGCCCATTGCCATGGTATGGTTTGGCGTAGGAGAAGGCACGACGGTATTCCTCATCGCCCTTGCGGCATTTTTTCCCATTTACATCAACACCGCTCATGGAGCGTCGGAAGTGCCTGTTCTTCTGATCCGGGCCGGGAGAATGCTCGGGGCGGACAAGGTGTCTTTGTTTCAAACAGTGATTCTCCCCTCGGCATTTCCTTCTGTGGTGGTGGGGCTTCGCCTTGGGTTGGGGGTCTCCTGGGCCTATCTCGTACTGGGCGAACTAACCGGAGTTACCACAGGGCTGGGTGCCGTGATGATGGACTCCAGAATGATGGGCCAGGTCGAGATGATTCTTGTTTCAATGGTTTGCATCGCAATCATGGGTATTCTGACCGACCGACTTCTGCTACGAATCTGCGGGTGGATTCTTCCATACCCGGGAGGTGAAGTGAAGTGAGTAAAGATAGTGTGTTGCGCGTGCAAAATGTGTGGAAAAGCTTTCCTTCGCCGACAGGGGGCGCACCTCTAGACGTTCTGGAAGATATCACCTTTGAAATTGGGAAAGGTGATATCGTAACGCTCATCGGACCCAGCGGATGCGGGAAGTCAACGGTTCTCAATCTTGCGGCAGGATTTGAAATCCCCGACGAGGGTTCATTGTTATTTGACGATGAACCGATTACAGCGCCTTCTGCAAAGAGAGGTGTGGTTTTTCAGTCCCCTGTTCTGTTTCCCTGGCTCACAGTGAAGCAGAATATCGCTTATGGATTGAAACTCCGTAAGTCAGATCGCAACTTGATAGATGAAAAATGCAAAGAATATATTGGCATGGTGGGGCTGGATGGCTTCGACCACTACTATCCCCATCAATTATCCGGAGGTATGCAGCAACGGGTTTCCCTTGCAAGGGTGCTGATTATGGAACCGAAAATGTTGTTAATGGATGAGCCCTTCGCATCCCTGGATGCGCAGACACGATTTTCCATGCAACAGCTTCTCCTGTCCATTTCTGAGCAGTTGAATCCATCGATTCTTTTCATCACCCACGATGTGGAGGAAGCCCTCCTCTTATCCGATCGAATCTATGTAATGAGCAGGCTGCCGGGTCGTATCAGGCACGAAATTCCCATTTCCTTTTCAATACCGAGGGATATCTC
>JBAYOC010000251.1:0-2925 GCA_041678465.1 Anaerovoracaceae bacterium
CTTCTTCCGATAAGCCCAGGTTCAAAGGGCCAAAGGCTATATCCTTTTCCACTGTTTCTTCAAAAAGCTGGTATTCCGGGTACTGAAAAACCAGGCCAATGGTCTGCCGTATGTCTCTCAGCTTCACGGAGGGATCCGTTATATCCAGCCCATCCACCAGTATATTGCCGGATTTGGGCTTTAGAAGCCCGTTCAAATGCTGGATCAGAGTGGATTTTCCCGAGCCCGTATGGCCGATAATGCCAACAAAGCTCCCATCTGCGAGTTCAAAGCTGATATCCTCTAGGGCTACCGTTTGATAAGGCATGCCCTCGCTGTATATATGCGTTAGGTTCTTGACTTGTATTGGCATAAAAAATCCACCATTTCTTCATCCGTTATCATGTCTGCAGGAACAGGGATGCCTCTCCTCCGCAAACGATCTGCCAAATCCACGGCAAAGGGTACATCCAGATCCATGCTCCGAATCTCTTCCACCTTGGCGAAAACATCTCTGGGAGCCCCATCCAGCATGACCTTACCTTTGTCCATAATGATGACCCGGTCTGCCTGTGCGGCTTCTTCCATAAAGTGGGTGATCAGCACGATGGTAATCCCCTCCCCATTAAGCTTTTGAATGATGTCCATAACCTCCTGCCTGCCGTTAGGATCCAGCATGGCAGTGGGTTCATCAAAGATGATACAATCCGGCCGCATGGCCACAACTCCCGCGATTGCAATCCTCTGCTTCTGTCCGCCGGAAAGCAGATGAGGAGCTTTTTTCCTCTCTTCATACATCTTCACCGCATAGAGGGATTCATCCACCCGCCGCCGGATTTCTCCCGGTTCGATTCCCAGGTTTTCCGGTCCAAAGGCTACATCATCCTCTACGATGGAGGATACCAGTTGATTGTCGGGGTTTTGAAACACCATACCCGCAGACTGGCGTATCTCCCAGATCTTATCCGGGTCCGTCGTATCCCAGCCCTTGACAAAAACTGAGCCCGCCGTGGGTACGAGCAGGCCGTTGATGTTTTTAGCGAGAGTGGACTTTCCCGAACCGTTTCTTCCGATGATGGCGTTAAAACTCCCGGGGCGAAATTGCAGGTTCACATGATCCACCGCCGGCTCTTCAGGCATGAGATCATCTCTCTTATATTGAAATACCAGATCTTCTATGGAAATAATGGAATCCATCTACTCTTTCACCCTCTTCTCCGCTTCTGCAACCAGCCAATCACAGGTATCGAAAAACACCTTGCTCATGGTGCTATCATTGAAGTCCAGCTCAAAGCCAATACTACTAAGATAAGTAAAGTACTCTTTCAATACCCAAGTCATCGTCGTGTCCGGTTCTGCCAACAAGAAACTCTGATAAGCCGTTCTGGCTGCATCGGAAAATCCCTTCGTTGTATAATCAAAAATAGGGGTGTTGGTGGTTCCCATGAGCATCGTATTGAGATGGCTCGTATAGATCCACATGGCATCCGCTACCAAGCGTTCATTATCAAGATTTGCTTTTATGAGTTTCTCCGCCGCATGGGTTCTGGTCAACAATTCTTCCCAGCTTATTGCCAGGGTGGCGTTTTCCGAAGTTGGCCTGCCAATGAGTTCCGCTGACAGTCGGAACAGTTCAGCCAAGGGCTCCGAAATATGCTCTCCGTACTTTTCCAGAAGCATGTCGTAATCCACCCTTAACACCGGTGCATCTTCATAGACCGTAACTTTGAGGGCGCCGGCTTTGATGTTATCATAGTAGGATTTGAGTTCGCTGTTTTGAATTTTTTCCTGATCAATAAGTCCCGTTTCAGCATCAAGATAAACACTGAGCTCCTGTATCGTTGTCTTATCTTTATTTTGCACAATATAATCTAACAGGTATTCCCGATAGGCAACCACCATGTTCGTTGCAATTTCTTCGCTGACATTTTCAATGTTCTCGTCTAAAAAATCCGCGTTTGCACGAATGTTCTCTGCAGTCGCTGTATCGGCAATCAGCATGGTAAATTCCGATTGTATCATTTCCTTATCCGCACCACACCCGGTGATGATAAAATTCATCATAAGTGCAATGAATATAACTGCTGCGGTTTTTCGCATCCGGCAGTCCTCCTATATCATGAGTATTCGATTCGATAGTATTTAATTATACTCTATTAGAAATTGGAATTCAAGGAGAAGCAATGGAAGTTGCTTTCTCATAAGGAGGCGGCCGATGCACTCTCCATTAAAGAGCAAACCACAGATAGTTGTCATCACACATTAAAGTTTCCGGAATATCGTCCTGTTCGGGTGTAAAGCGAAGAATATTGTTGTCTGTATCCACCCGAATTCCATCGGGTGCGTATCCCGTAACCACGTAGAAAAGCAGTAAGTCTTTCGTCTCTTCGTCGATTAAAGACCTGTGAACTAAAAAGCGGACATTCACTTCCTCAAAGTACAAGTCGTATACACAGCCAAGATATCGATGCAGTCTCATTTTGCCTCATTGCTCCTCATAGTATTATAACGCTTAAGTAGAAAAAATTCGACTTTAGAAATTTTTCTTACCTCTGTGCGTTTTAATGAGGCCAATAACTCCTTATGCCTCATTATATGCTTACAATACTAATATTCCACTACATGCGGAACATATTACAGGCAAATTTTAAATTGCTCTGACCGTATTAACCGTATAATAATTTATTTTTAAATAAAATAGAGCATACGTGGCTCTAGAAAAAAGCCCCCGCAAGACGGTGGCTTTTCTCTGTAATGTTTCTTTATTTGTTCTATTCGTGATGCAGTATTGCCTTCACTCTTTTTCAATCAGCCCAGCACCTTCTTTATCACATCCAGGTCCTTGTTCTGGAGTATGCCCGAAAGAATGGGCTCCTTGCTTGCTGCGCCGTTTTGCTTGTCGGTGACTTCAATACTCTGATTCAGCATAGAAATGGCCTTTTCTTC
>JBAYOC010000252.1:0-2907 GCA_041678465.1 Anaerovoracaceae bacterium
ACAAGTAAATCAGCTCCTGGGTACGTCCCACGGCAAAGGAAGGAATGATGACATTCCCGCCTCGACGTATGGTTTTCAGTATTACATCGATCAGAGTATCTATGCTGGCTGCGTTATCCTCGTGAACGCGATTGCCGTAAGTGGCTTCCATAACCAAAAAATCCGCTTTTTTAATTATGGTCGGATCCTTGAGAATGGGCTTGTCTTTCATGCCCAAATCTCCACTAAACACCAGCTTTGATGAATCTCCATTTTCCTTTATAAAGAGTTCGACGATAGAGGATCCTAAGATATGCCCTGCGTCGTTAAAGACCACTTTAACGTCCTCAGAGGCCTCCAGTAACTGGTCGTAGAGCACCGGCTCGAGTTGCCGCAATGCCGTTTCCGCATCCTTGATTGTGTAGAGAGGCTCTACCAGGGGCCTTCCCGCTCGCTTGTTTTTATTATTCTTCCACTCAGCTTCTTTCTCCTGAATGTAAGCGCTGTCTCTCAGCATAACACCCAGTAGATCCGCGGTAGCATCGCTGCAGTATATCTTACCGTTGAATCCCCGCTTTACAAGCAAGGGAATTCTTCCACTATGGTCAATATGTGCGTGGCTGATCAGAACAATATCCAGTTCAGCCGGATCGAAATCAAACGGTTCCCAGTTTAGTTCCTCCAAGTCATCATTACCCTGAAACAGACCGCAGTCTATTAGTATCTTGCTCTTTTCTGTTGTAATCAGATGGCAGGAGCCGGTTACGGATGTTGCTGCACCTAAAAACTTGATCTTCATTCCTTTTCCTCCTAACAAATTGTGTCTGTTTTGCAACCACGGGGACAGACCCCATGGTTGTTTTCGTAATCAAGAGGTTCAAATTAATGCCTCTCATGCCAAAGGGTCTGTCCCTGTGGGTGCAAAAGCATCCAAAGGGTCTGTCCCTGTGGTTGGTTTTATTATAACATATTGTATTGGTTTGACGGTCCTGATTTTAGCATTTTACGGCCCGAAATATTATTTTTACGCTATTATCACTTGGCCTCTTTAGTGCTATAATATCTCCATGCGCATGTTAACACAGTATAAGGGGTTGCCCCACCAGGTCTACATCATACTCTTGGCAAGGATCATAAGTGCCATGGGTATGTTTGTGTACCCTTTTCTTACTTTGTTCCTCAGCAGCAGGCTCGGTTTTTCAGAACTGGACATTGGAAAGTTTCTCCTCATCGTGTCCCTTTCCTATATTCCCGCAGCTATGATCGGGGGAAAACTAGCGGATCGGTTCAGCCGAAAGAATACATATTTGGTGGCAATGGTTTGCTCCGACATGGCATTGCTGTCGGCAGGCTTTCTTTCCGAGTCCTCTACGGTAATTTACCTTTTACTTGTGGCTTTCTTTTTCATGAATATGTCGATGCCGATTCTGGCAGCTATGATGATGGATTTGACGGCACCTGTAAACCGGCAGGAATCCTTTTCACTGGTCTATTTGGGCATTAATATCGGGGGTGCAATCGGCCCTATGGCCGCAGGTTTCATGTTTGAGAATCACACGCCCTGGATTTTTTGGGGCGAAGCAATTCTCAACCTCATCGCTCTGACTTTGATCTTTACCTTCATTAAAGATACGAAGCCCGGAGAGGAGGATATGAAACGGATTGCAGATGATACTGACAGGCAGGCAGAGGCCGCCAGTAATGATTCTATGCTTCGCATTATGCTACGCTCCCCTATTCTGATCTGCTTCGGTATCTGCGCATCTGCATTAGCCTTTTCCTACAGCCAGGTTTCCTTCATGCTTCCTCTCCAGATGGAGGATCTTTTCGGAATCAGTGCCGGTGCAAAGTATTTTGGCATCCTCTGCTCTCTCAATTGCGTTGTGGTAGTGTTAATGACGCCTTTTCTCGTGCTTTTTACCAAGAGGAACAGCCCCCTTCTCAATATGAGCATTTCAGGCGTTCTCTACATGCTTGGTTTTGGACTCTACGGCATTGCCGGCCATTTGGCCGTATTCTATATCCTTACCGCGGTCTGGACTTTCGGAGAAATCGTATCGGCTACAAACACCGGTGTTTACATAGCAAATCACTCGCCCGTCACTCACAGAGCTAGGTTCCAATCGATCTTTGACATCGTGCAGGGTACGGGTAGAGCCATAGGCCCTCTTACCATGGGTTACTTTCTAATGAGTCATACCATTCCCGAAGCCTGGCGAGTTGTGGGTATTATCTGCTTTATCGCCGCTGTAGCCTTGTTTGTTTTGCGTAGGGTTGAACTAAAGAAAATTCGAAACAGGTAATACGAAACCAAGTTCCTGCGTTTCTGCCTCTGTTACAAAATCAACAACTGTATAACTTTATTAATGTGCTGGACATCGATCGAGACATCCTTGCCTTCAAATGTTGTGATTAGCTGATCCCACAGTGTAATGCCAAAACGGTTGTAAGCAACCAATTTCTGCATCATAGTATTATTATATCCTGTGTCATCTGTCATCCCAAAGTGCTCCCAATACACAATTTTCCCGTCCTTTGGCCTCAAGATTGTAAAGTCCGGATAGTAAGTCTTTTCATTCAACTTCAGAGCAGCCTCATAACGAAAGGGAATTCCTTTCGCCTCCAAAAGTTCGGCAATGATGCATTCGGATTTTGACCTAACTTTGATACCGCTACTGGTGCCGTGTTTCAAATTTTCCGGAAATATTTCACTCTTCTCAAAAGGCTTACTTTTCCACTCCTCAATATCTTGAATCCGAACTTTGCTATTTGGCGGGGTTTTATATATTTTTACAGGACAAAAGGGTATATCAGCATATGCCACAGGTAAGCTGTTTGCAACTGCCTGAGGATTATAAGGTTTATATATCCTCAGGAATGTTTTCGCAGCATCAATAATAGCATATAGATCTGGCAAGCTTTCCTGAA
>JBAYOC010000253.1:0-2901 GCA_041678465.1 Anaerovoracaceae bacterium
ATTGATTTAGTGGCGGATGAAGTACTGTTGATGTCGAGAATGATTGGCAGAAGAGTTTGCAAGTCCTGTGGCCGGATCTACCACGTGATAACAATGCCGCCGAAGCAGGAAGGCATCTGTGACGTCTGTGGTGGTGAGATCTACCAAAGGGCGGACGATACGGAAGAGACGGTGAGAAACCGCTTTGCAGTTTATCAGTCACAGACAGCTCCATTGATTGAGTACTACAGCGAAGCTGGCAGCCTTCTCCCTATCGACGGATCAGGCACGCCGGATGAAACAGTGAAGCTGGTTATCGAAGCATTGGGTGTGTAATATGATCATAATAAAGTCAGCAGAAGAAATTCAAATCATGAGAGAAGCCGGAGCTGTTACAGCGCGAATTCTCCGTGAGCTATCGAAGACCATACAGGCCGGAGTTTCGACAAAGGAAGTGGATGATTTTGTAGAGCAAATCATATTAGAGAACAAGATGGTCCCTGCTTTTAAAGGTTATAACGGATTTCCGGCAAGCGCCTGTATCTCCGTTAACGATGAGGTGGTCCACGGAATTCCTTCTAAAAAGCGCAGGCTTTGTGAAGGGGATATCGTGAGCGTAGACGTAGGGACGATATATAAAGGCTATTACAGTGATGCTGCAAGGACCTACTCTGTTGGCAGAGTCGATGAAGTGGCAACACGCTTGATCACCGTTACGGAGGAAAGCTTTTATGAGGGATTGAAGTTCTGCAAACCGGGCTATCGGCTTTCGGACATATCCCATGCCATTCAGCAATATGTTGAGAACAACGGGTTCTCTGTAGTCAGGGACTATGTGGGGCACGGTATCGGAAAATCGATGCACGAGGATCCACAGATTCCAAACTATGGAATCCCGGAAAGAGGACCCAGGCTGGCGGCGGGAATGGTATTCGCTATCGAGCCAATGGTCAACGAAGGGGACTGGCAAGTAGAAGTGCAGTCCGATGACTGGACTGTCAAGACAATAGATGGGAAGCGGTCCGCTCATTACGAAAACACTGTGGTTATCACAGAGGATGAACCTTTGTTGTTGACAAAGCTGAGTGCAATAGAAGAATCCTAGTTAAGGGGGTGTGTTTATGGCTAAGAAAGATGTTATCGAGGTTTTCGGTACTGTGTTGGAAGCACAGCCAAACGCCATGTTCATCGTAAAGTTGGAGAACGGCTACGAGGTGCTTGCTCATATTTCCGGAAAAATCAGAATGAACTTCATCAGGATTTTGCCCGGAGATAGGGTAAAGGTAGAATTATCTCCCTACGACCTCTCCAGAGGCAGAATTACCTGGAGAGATAAATAGCACCATTGCGGTATGCGCAAGTTAGGAGGAAAAGAAATGAAAGTAAGAGCTTCCGTAAAACCCATTTGTGAAAAATGCAGGGTAATCAAGAGAAACGGAAAAGTCATGGTAATCTGTCAGAATCCAAAACATAAGCAGACCCAGGGCTAAACAACGGGGCGGCTGAGACAGCTCGCCACCTACAGCTAATTTGTGAGAAATGTCTTTGTTGGGAGCGGCTGTGTTTTCCTGCCGTGAGGTAGCGGAACGACTGACTGGGCATTCAAATATTTTCAATGATTCAAAGATAAAATCAGAAGGAGGAAATAGCGTATGGCTCGTATAGCCGGTGTCGACTTACCAAGAGACAAAAGAGTAGAAATCGGACTTACCTATATATACGGCATTGGAAGGACTACATCTCTGGATATCCTTAACAAAGCCGGTATTAGCCCTGACATTCGGGTAAAGGACCTGTCCGAAGATGAAGTAGGTGCGATCAGAAAGATCATCGATTCCGAACACCACGTTGAAGGTGACCTTAGAAGAGAGGTTTCCTTAAATATTAAGCGGTTGATGGAAATCGGATGCTATAGAGGAATCAGACATAGAAGAGGTCTCCCTGTAAGAGGCCAGAACACAAAGACCAACGCCAGAACAAGAAAAGGCCCGAAGAAAACTGTGGGCAGAAAGAAAAAGTAAAGGAGGTTCGAAACGATGGCAAAACCAGTAAAAAAGACTGTTCGTACAAAGAGAAGAGAACGTAAGAACATTGAACGCGGCCAAGCGCACATCCAGTCGAGCTTCAACAATACTTTGGTGACGCTTACAGATCTCAGCGGCAACGCCCTTTCATGGTCCAGCGCCGGATCCCTCGGCTTTAAGGGATCCAGAAAATCCACCCCTTACGCTGCACAGATGGCGGCGGAGGAAGCAGCAAAAGCTGCGATGGAGCATGGACTGAAGACGGTTGAAGTATATGTTAAGGGACCAGGATCCGGTCGTGAAGCTGCGATCAGAGCCCTGCAGACTGCAGGACTTGAAATCAACTTGATCAAGGATATCACACCGATTCCCCACAACGGTTGCAGACCGCCTAAGAGAAGAAGAGTATAATGAAAGGGAGGTGTCAATAGAATGGCCAGATATACAGGACCCTCTTGCAGACAGTGCAGAAGGGAAGGACAAAAGCTGTTCCTCAAAGGTGAAAGATGCTACAGCGGTAAGTGTGCCGTAGACAAAAGAACCTATCCACCGGGACAGCACGGACAAAACAGAAGAGTTAAGGTTACGGAATACGGACTACAGCTTCGTGAAAAGCAGAAGACAAAGCGCTTCTACGGAGTATTGGAGGCACAGTTCCGCAATTATTTTGATAAAGCAGTAAAGAAGAAGGGACTCACGGGTGAAAACCTGCTGATTATGCTGGAGACCAGGATGGACAACGTGGTTTTCCGCATGGGCTTTGCTTCCTCCAGAAAAGAAGCGAGACAGCTTGTGACTCACAACCATTTCCTCGTGAATGGAAAAAAAGTGAACATTCCATCTTTAGAAGTATCTACAGGTGATGTGATAAAAGTAAAAGAGAAGAGCGTTTCATCGC
>JBAYOC010000254.1:0-2899 GCA_041678465.1 Anaerovoracaceae bacterium
AAGAAAAGGTTGATGCTTAGTGGCTCATGCCGAAGACCTGCAAACTCCACATCGCCTACCAGAATCCAGATAGAGTTGGAATTGAGGCAGAACTCTAAGGTTCCCGATAACATTTCATTGAGTTCTTGTTCACTTTCTTCCGGTGACAACTTATCTCCGTTCCGATAAAGGCCGCCACTATCAGAAACCGCCTTTTCGAAGCCTTTCCTGACTAATGTTATGTAATCAAATCCCGGCAGGAACATTTCGGATAAGGCCAACTCCCTGCCGGTTTTTAAGTCGTAGGTGTGGTATTCAAGGGTGAAGAACCAATAATCTCTTGCTCCGCCGTTGGTATGTTTTGTGGTGGTTGCGTATCGGCCAATTGTAGCCGTAGAAACACGCTGCTCAAAATAACCGCTTAATTCCCCGCTCCAATTGACGCCGTCCTCCTTTATTACTCGTTTAATTTCGTCTATTTTCTCTTGGGGGAGGATTGAAAGCTTCATGACATTTTCCATCAGTAGTTCGGGAAATTGTGAGGACGTTTGTACATAATTATACACATTGACCCCGCCGTCCTTATATTCCTGTTTTTTAATGGGAACTCCGAAATAATCGCTGCTCATCAATTCTTTGGCAGGTGGATCCTCTGATAAAAAGATGTTTTCTCCTTCTTCATAAAACCGTTCCGTTATTGCGATGGACTGATTCAATTCTTCGTAGGACACTTCGATTGTTTGTGCCATAAAATCCGGTAAGTAAAATTCCGGCGTATTGTAATCAAAAATCAAGCTTATTCCGTATGGTCTGAGATAAAACTTCTGATCTGAAGACAGCCCCTTAAATGATTCCGTCAATTTCATTCCGTACCAGCGAATAAAAAAACCTTCATCCTGGGCGCTACTAGCGTTTAGCTCACGAGATACCGCGTCATTGAGCAACGCAAGGTAATCTGCGTTATCTGCAAAAACATCTGCCAGAGTGATCTCCTTTCCCGTATTCAGATCGAAACTCAATGCATCTTGCACGGAAACATACTTCGTATTGTGATAAAATCCCGAGGAATCCCGAAGATAATCACCCTGTCCCCCGGGCAATGCAAAGGTGGTGCTCCGGTTGAACCAAACGGACAGAACATTATTAAAATTCGCCGTTTCGGCAATGTAGATATAATCCTCTACCAGTAAAGCATTCTCGGGAATAGCGGCTTTAATTCCCCTGAATGGCGGAAGTTCAGAAGACTTGAGTTTCTCATAGGCTTCTCGTATCCTGCCGTTAATCGCTTCCTCCACCCCTTTGTCTGCGAGACCGGAAATGGAGATGATTTCATGCCTGACATGGATTCCTTCTTCCTCGTCGGTTCCTTCCGTGAATTCCTCGGAGGTAATCTCCAGTGGATTCTTCACAGTGTAGAGGATTTCTACCGGTGCGGTCACCGGTTTCCCGTTTATAGTAACAGACTCCGGTGTTTCCGGCCCATCGAGCACATTGTCCACCGGGGTATTAGCACATCCAATGAGAGAAAGGCAAATAATTAGAATCAGGCTGAGTAGCCATAGCACCGTCTTGTTTCGATTTTGTAGACCGATCCCCACTTGTTTACTGCAAAGGAACATAGCCACTCTCCCCGGCAACAGTCTGCCCTTCTGCAGTGAGGATCCAATCGGCCAGAAGTCTCGCATTGCTTCCTTCCGGTTCATCGGAGCGGAGCACCATGTAGGTCGTAGATACGATGGGATAAGAGTTGCTGCCAATGGTCTCATCGTCTGGGGTTACTCCATCCACGGACAGCAATTTGATATGCTCATCCCCCCACATGTTCTTGACATAATAGTAGTAAGAATATCCCATGGCGGAAACATCGTTGTCATAGAGGGCAACCGCATCGATGATGGAGCCCATGTCTCCGATCATCAGCTCTTTTGGAGCTTCTGTCATGGGGGTATCCTTCATGACCATCTTGAGCATTCCCGTCTGGCTTCCGGAGTTCTCCTCCCTCTGGTAAGCGATAATTTCTTTGTCATCTCCTCCAAGCTCTTTCCAGTTGGTAATTTTGCCGGAATAGATATCGACGATATCCTGAAAAGCTACCCCGTTCACAGGGTTGCTCTCGTTGACAAAGAAGACAAAACCATCTCTAAGCATGGGGATGACCTCCAGTTCCACTCCCATTTTTTCCGCGTACGCCAATTCCCCTTCTGAAGGAGGTGTCACAAAAATAATATCCGCATTGCCGTCTATGAGATTTACGTAGGCATTGTGGGTGGTATTATGAAGAATATACTGGCGGGCTTCCTCTATGGGAAGGCCCATGACTGCGGCTCCTACCGCTTCCGAGAAAGGTATGGTGAGGGTAGACCCATCTACTCTTGGGTACTCCCACTGTGTAAAATGAAGGCTAACCTCCTGAGCGTTCCCTCCCGGATCTTGCCCCCTCGGCGTGCAGCCTCCAAAGAGTGAGGTCGCCATAACAACAATACAGATTAACGCAACCAGCGTTATATTTTTTTTCATATCCTCTCTGCCTCCTCATTTTCTCTCTTTAATTATATCATCACCCTGATTCCCTTGTATTCTTTTTGACGAAGTAAAAGGAAAGATGTTCCACAATATCAACTTGTAATCGTTCCTGCTATGAAATTTTGTGGTCTATGGCTGACTTTATTCCGGATTGTAAGCCATGTAACCGGGATTTGGCGGTTTATGGCTGATGCTTCCCTTGCTTATCAGCCATAGATTCGAAACAAACAGTGGTCTATGGCTTACCTGATTCCGGATTGTAAGCCATGTAACCGGGAATTGGCGGTTTATGGCTGATGCTTCCCTTGCATATCAGCCAGAGATTCGAAACACAGTGGTTTATGGCTTACCTGATTCCGGATTGTAAGCCATGTAACCGGGAATTGGCGGTTTATGG
>JBAYOC010000255.1:0-2892 GCA_041678465.1 Anaerovoracaceae bacterium
CAAATTCGCAGATTGAACTGTTAATCCTGCCCATGCTCATATTCTGTCCCGGCCTACCGTTGCTATTCATGTAATTTTTGTCAAAAACCAACCATGGGGACAGACCCCGTGGGGGCATAATCAACCACGGGGTCTGTCCCCCTGGGGGCAAAAGCAACCACGGGGTCTGTCCCTCGTCGGAGCGAACTTCGCTCAATCAAAACGCCCTTTTCTTATCTGGCGTTTTTCACCGCTACGTTGCTCCTCCTCTTCCCCACAAAGAGTTCCGCTTTGCGGGGACCCCATAACAATCCTAGTTAGGGTTTACCTATTACTCCTGATTTTAGTTTTACTCGGTTCATTGCTTTTTCTATCGAGAGCTTGGCATGCTGCAGCTCCTGTTCGCTACTGTTGCCTTTGATCTGCAAATTAGCTTGCTCGAGCTTTCGCTCCTGGCGAGCCAGATCGATTTCCTCCGGCCATTCTGCTGCATCGGTAAAGATCGTAACACGGTCTTTCACATCTATAAAACCACCAGTGGTGGCCGCAATCTTGAATTCTTTTGTACCGGGCTCCTTGATGCGCATGATGCCGGTCCCTAAAAGTTTGCAGGCCCAAGCGTGGTTGGCCAGAAACCCTTCGTAGCCCACCAGGGTGCGAACGATGACCATTTCCACATCGCCTTCGTAAAATAGTCGTTCTGGCGTTATTACTTCCAATTTGAAGGTTTTAGCCATTGCTCTTTTCGAACCTTTCTACCACTTCGTCGATGCCTCCCGCAAAAAGGAAGAGGGATTCCGGAATCTGGTCATGCTTGCCTTCCAGAATTTCCTTGAAGCTGCGGATGGTTTCTTTGAGTGGAATGTATTTACCCGGCGTACCGGTAAATTGCTCAGCCACATGGAAAGGCTGAGACAGGAATCTCTGAATCTTTCTGGCACGGGAAACGGTGAGTTTGTCCGTTTCGCTGAGTTCGTCCATGCCAAGGATGGCGATGATATCCTGCAGCTCTTTGTAACGCTGCAGCACCTCTTGCACGCCTCTTGCTGTATCGTAATGCTCTTCGCCGAGGATCAGGGGGTCCATGATCCTAGAGGTGGATTCCAGGGGATCTACCGCCGGGTAGATGCCCAGCTCCGTGATGGAACGGGACAGCACTGTGGTAGCGTCTAAGTGGGCAAAGGTGGTGGCGGGGGCCGGGTCCGTCAGGTCATCTGCGGGCACGTAGATGGCCTGCACCGAAGTAATGGAGCCCTTTTTGGTTGAGGTAATCCGCTCCTGGAGAGCTCCCATCTCGGTGGCCAGCGTGGGCTGGTATCCTACCGCACTGGGGACACGGCCCAACAGAGCCGATACCTCAGAACCCGCTTGGGTAAATCGGAATATATTATCGATAAACAGCAACACGTCCTGGCCCAATTCGTCCCGGAAATGCTCTGCCATAGTCAAGCCTGCCAATGCCACCCGCATTCTGGCTCCGGGCGGTTCGTTCATTTGACCGAATACCATGGCGGTCTTTTCGATTACGCCGGAATCAATCATCTCGTGATAGAGGTCGTTGCCTTCTCTGGTCCGCTCGCCTACTCCCGCGAAAACGGAAATACCGCCGTGCTCCTTGGCTATGTTGTTGATGAGTTCCTGGATCAAAACCGTCTTTCCAACTCCCGCACCGCCGAAGAGGCCAACCTTTCCGCCTCTGGTGTAAGGAGCGATAAGGTCTACGACCTTTATGCCCGTTTCAAAGATCTGTGAGGACGTATCCTGATCTTCAAAAGAAGGTGCCTGCCTGTGAATGGGCATTGTTTTTTCTGTATTGCAGGGGCCCTTTTCATCAATGGTTTCCCCAATTACGTTGAAGAGCCGTCCAAGTACCTCATGCCCCACAGGAACACTGATCGGTCCTCTGGTATCTTTGGCCTCCATACCCCGGGTCAGTCCGTCGGTGGATGACAAGGCTACGCAACGTGCTACATCATCTCCAATGTGTTGCGCTACCTCTATAACGATGTTTCGATCCTGATAGGGTATATTAATCGCATTCAATAGCTCCGGCATTTCATCCGGACTGAATTTGATGTCTACAACAGGTCCGATGATCTGATGAACGATTCCTATATGCTCACCCACGCTGCTACCTCCTTATTACGACAAAGCCTCTGCTCCGCCTACAATCTCTGAAATTTCATTTGTAATCGCTGCCTGTCTGGTCCGGTTGTAGGTCAGTGTCAGATCAGCGATCATGTCATTGGCATTATCCGTGGCGCTCTCCATAGCTATTCTCCTGGCTGCATGCTCGCATGTCGCCGACTCGATGATGGCATTATAAATCATGATCTCCACGTACTTCGGTATGAGATAGTTAAATACCTCCTCTACCGAAGGTTCATATTCTACAACATTCGTTGTTTTATGCGAATAAGGATCTCCCTCGATCTCTATGGGTAGAATCGTCTCATCGTACACTTCCTGAGCCAGGCTGTTGACAAAGGAAGTCGCCACCAAAACAATCTCATCGATTTCACCGTTTACGTACATTTCAATAAGAGGCTGGCTGATTTCTTGGGTTTCTACAAAGGTAATGTCTTCGGGAGGAAGACAGTATTCGCTGATGACTTCGTAACTTCTTCTCGCGAAATAGTCCCGGCCTTTGCTACCAATGGCCACAATAAGAGGCTGCTCTTCTTCTTTGTACGAGTCGATGAGCTTTTGCGTGTGTTTGGTCACATTGCTGTTGAAGCTACCACAGAGCCCTCTGCAGCTGGTGACTACGATGTAGGCTGTTTTCTTGATTTCCCGGCTTCCCCGAAGGTAAAACTGAGGAACGCCTTCTGTATTGTGAAACACCTCTTCTATAGACTCGGTAATATAATGGAAGTTGTTCCGGCTCTTTTCAAAGATATTCTTTGCCCTTCG
>JBAYOC010000256.1:0-2886 GCA_041678465.1 Anaerovoracaceae bacterium
CGGAACGGATGTTGAAGTATTTTATTCGCAGGACCTGTGGAAGCGGAAGATTTTTCAAACCTCGCATCATGGTTTGTGTACCTTCCGGCGTAACAGAGGTGGAGAAGAGAGCGGTAAGAGAAGCTGCGACACAGGCGGGAGGCAAATCCGTCTATCTTATGGAAGAGCCTGTAGCTGCGGCTATCGGCGCCGGACTGGACATCACACAGCCGAGTGGGATCATGATTATCGACGTCGGTGGCGGGACTACCGATGTGGCGGTGATTGCACTGGGTGGTATTGTAACATCCAATTCCGTTAAAATTGCCGGCGATCGTTTTGATGAATCCATCATTAAATATATGCGGAAAGAGCACAAACTCTATATCGGCGAACGGACTGCCGAAGAAATGAAGATGACCATCGGTACCGCATATCCGAGAGAGCAGGTTGTTGTGCAAGAGTGTCGCGGACGGGACCTGGTAACCGGACTGCCAAAGTCTATTGAGATCACTTCAAAACAGATGATGGAAGCCCTTGAAGAGCCCTTACAGACAATCTGTGAAACGGTGCACGGAGTGCTGGAGCGGACGCCGCCGGAACTGGCAGCGGATATCAGCAACAGAGGAATCGTGCTCACCGGTGGCGGTGCCTTACTCCATGGTATCGATAAGCGAATTGCAGAAAGAACCGGCATATCGGTCATCATAGCAGAGGATCCTAAATCCTGTGTAGCCATCGGCACCGGCAAGGCACTGAACTCCATTGATATATTGGAAAACACCCAGCTGAACAGAAAGAGAAACTTAATTTAAGAGCAAAATGAAAAGCCCCGCGATTGGGGCTTTTTTTGAAGGGAGAATCATTTGGCAAAATTAGAATTAATTGCAACAGCAACCTTTGGTTTGGAAGCGGTTGTCAAACGGGAGATAGAAGCGTTAGGCTATAAGATATTGAAAAGCGAGGATGGAAAGATCACCTACTTAGGAGATGAGCGGGCCGTGGTCAGATCCAACCTTTGGCTGCGCAGCGCCGACCGGGTGCTCATATGTATGGGCGAATTTAAGGCTGTGAGCTTTGAAGAGCTGTTTCAGCAGACTGCAGCTCTGTCCTGGGAAGAGTGGATCCCTCTTGATGGCAAGTTCACTGTTAACGGTACTTCGGTGAAATCAAAGCTTTACAGCGTGTCCGATTGTCAGGCTATCGCAAAGAAAGCAATTGTTGAAAAATTGAAGCAAACCTACGATATAGAACAGTTTCCGGAAACAGGGGCAGCCTACACCGTGAAGGTGACTCTGCTGAAGGATCGGGTCACGGTGACGCTGGATACCAGCGGTCCCGGACTCCACAAGCGCGGATACAGAGTCCGGGACGTGGCTGCCCCCGTCAAAGAGACCCTGGCTGCGGCCATGGTGCAACTCTCCTTCTGGAAGCCGGGCCGCCTGTTGGCAGACCCTCTCTGCGGATCCGGCACCATTCCCATCGAAGCCGCCATGATTGGCAGAAACATCGCACCCGGCCTTTCGAGAAGTTTTGCGTCTGAAGATTGGGAAGCGATTCCCAAAGACCTTTGGAAGCAGGAGAGAAAGACCGCATTCGAAGCAATTGACTACGACAGCGATGTAAGTATTATCGCATCGGATATTGATCCGAAGGCGGTGGATGCTGCAAAGATCAATGCGGAGGAAGCCGGAGTGGATGACTGCATCGAGTTCATGGCACAGCCTGTGAGCAGATTGGTTGCCGGAGAGAATCACGGCATCATCATAGCCAATCCGCCCTATGGAGAACGAATTGGAGAGAAGGCGCAGATCCACAGGATCTATGGAGATCTAAAACGGTTTATGGAAGCAAACCCCACCTGGTCCCTGTACCTGATTACTTCCGACAAGGAATTCGAAAAGCTCTTCCGGGAAAAGCCTGCGGATCGGAGGCGGAAGCTTTATAATGGTAGGATTGAGACCTGTTATTATCAATATTACGGGGAGAGACCCCCATTTCCAAAAGAGAAAAATTCATGACGCACAGCACCGCTTGTTGAGAGCGGTGTTTTTTCTACACTACGCTGCTTTCAAGCTGTAAGGAAAGTGAAAAGCAACTGTGAAAAGCAAGGGTAGAATATAAAATTGCTTCTAAACTATGGGTAAGGAACCAAACGCATAGATTGCAAAAAAAGGGTTATATTATGGGCAGGAGGTATTTGGTATGAAGAGGGAAAAACCTGCTCACGGTGACATAAGAGATTTAGAGAAGATCAGCAGCAATGAATTCAAGAATGAAATACTGGAAGTGACTGAAGAGGAATTGCGAATCCGGGAGACGACGCAAACAGCAAAGAGAGGCGACAGTAGCCGGAATAAGGGAAATTAAAGCAGAGTATGGACAGGAGGCGGTTGGATTGAAAAGAAATCGATTTCAGGATGTGGATGTCAAGAAAATGAAGATGGAAATTGCGGAAGAATACGGAGTCAAAGATTTTAAGGATATTGACAGGGGAAATCTGACGTCCAGAGCCAACGGCGATATCACCAGAACATTGGTGGAAATGTCGGAAAAGGCCATGCAGGATGGTATTGTGCCGGGAACCCTTAAAGGACAGAACCTCGGCCATAACTCCAGAAAAGAAAGTCTGGATCCGAACACGAAAAGAAAATAAGCAATAACCGGCTACAAGCCGGATTCAGTGTAATAAAATCACCCCGGGGAAAAGGCGGGAGGTCACAAGGATAAGTTGTGAACCCACCAAAATGGCAAACCGAATACGGATTTAAAAAAGCAATCGGAGCCGATAGTTGGCTCCGATTGCTTTTTGGTTTATCTGCTTGTCTTTTTGATGGTAAACTTCAGCAGATGGGGAATGGTTGAATCAAGCTTGGGGAACATCAGGGAGAATAAAGGATAATGGCA
>JBAYOC010000257.1:0-2886 GCA_041678465.1 Anaerovoracaceae bacterium
AAAGGCTATGCACCCCTTTACAAGGGCGGGACTGTCGATGGGGAAGGAAACCGCAGGAGCCAGAGCGCTCCGGCCTACACAAGCCTTAGCGACCAAGAAAACTTTCGATACCTGGGAGACGGTACCCTGGTGCGCTACCTTTTCCCCAGCGGGGATTACGCAAGGATTGAAGAAGTACAGTCCGGAGAGCGATTTTATGTGCCCTTGAAATACCTTCCCAAAGACCAGGGGATTCACGACCTTACCCAAGTCATCGTCATCGATGTGACCAATCAAAATGAAGGGGTTTATGAGAAGGTTTCAGGCGACTGGACACTGATTTCGTATACTCAGGCCACCACCGGTACTACCGGGAGGTATTCCCAGCCAACCCCTGTAGGCTATTATTTCGGAATAGAAAGCAGACCACATTTTCGCTACTATGAAGACGGTACCACGAGGATTCAGGGCTATGCTCCATTTGCTATCCGCTTTGCCGGAGGGGCTTATGTCCACGGTGTGCCGGTAAACTATAAATATAATGCAGACGGGACACTGATTACGCCTCCTACGCAGGAGTATTCCAAAACCATCGGGACAGTCCCCCTATCTCATAAATGCGTTCGCAACTATACATCCCATGCAAAATTCTTATATGACTGGTTCACACCCGGTGAGACCATCGTCATAGTTATCGACTAACCGTGTGCTTATCAAGAGGCATCCCCCCTCAGAATGCATCTTTCTATCCCAGGTGTGCAGAATTTCAAGTAGTATGTGAAAATATATGAATTATCGACACAAAAGTTGAAATTCTGCACAGATTTCACCCAAAACGGTTGTTTTATCACAGACTAATTGAAATTCTGCACACTTGGCCAAAAACCTCAGTCGAGCCCTTTTTAGAATTCTGTTTCTCAAGGAAGACCAATTTCTTCTTGCAAAGGTGCTTGGGTTATTATACTATATATAGTAACCGTAGTATGAATCAGCAACTATAGAGGGTATATGACGGGTCTTTTAAGAAGTGTGCGTTTAGGCCCTTCGAGCAGCGAATCACTTATGAAGTTACAGCAATACGGGAGGTTTGGGCATGGGAATCACTAAAATTCAAAAACGCAATGGGGAAATTACCGATTACAATTTATCTAAAATCAGAAATGCTATTTTTGCGGCGGCTCAGGCTGTGGGGGGACAGGATGAGCTGGAAGCCCAACGATTGGCAGGGCTAGTAGAAGGTGTGCTTGCTGAAACCTATCGGGCAAGCATTCCAAGTGTGGAAGATATCCAGGATATCGTAGAGAAAATTCTGATTGAGGAAGGTCATGCAAAGACAGCCAAGGCCTATATCCTATATCGAAAAGAGAGAGAGAGTCTTCGCATCAACAACAACCTGTTCATGGACGCGGAGCAGATGATTGAAGAATACGTATCTTTAGACGATTGGAGAGTCAACGAAAACTCCAATATGGGCTATTCTCTTCAAGGTCTCAACAACCATATCGTTGAGAGCATCACGCAGAAGTATTGGCTCAATAAAGTATACCGGAAAGAACTGAGAGACGCCCACATTCGAGGCGATATTCACATCCATGATCTAGGTCTCCTCGCCCCCTATTGCTGCGGTTGGGATCTGGAGGATTTCCTGATGAAGGGATTCAGGGGCGCCAAAGGTAAGATCGAATCCAGACCTCCTAAGCACTTCGAATCTGCCCTCATGCAGTTGGCAAACCTGCTCTTTACCCTTCAGGGTGAATCGGCAGGTGCGCAGGCTGTATCCAGCATAGATACCTATCTGGCTCCGTTCATTTACTATGACGGCCTGGATTACAAGCAGGTGAAAAAAGCGATTCAACGCTTCATTTACAATCTCAATGTACCGACGAGAGTGGGTTTCCAGACCCCCTTTACTAACATCACCCTGGATATCGCACCCCATCCTCTGCTGAAAAAGCAAGGGGCAATCATCGGTGGTGTCATGATGGACAAGACCTACGGCGAATTCCAAAAGGAGATGGACCTCTTCAATATGGCTTATTGCGAAGTAATGATGGAGGGGGACGGCGCCGGCAGAGCCTTTAGCTTCCCGATTCCTACCGTGAATATCACCAAGGACTTCCCCTGGGAATCAGAAGCCGCACATATGATCATGGAAATGACGCGAAAGTTCGGCACACCTTATTTCGCCAATTTCATTAATTCGGACCTGTCTCCAGAAGACATCCGTTCCATGTGTTGCCGTTTGCGCCTGGACAATCGGGAATTGCGCCATCGAGGCGGCGGTCTCTTCGGAGCCAACCCCTTGACCGGATCCATAAATGTAGTGACGGTGAATATGGCCAGGATCGGTTACCTGTCAGCGGACGTTCAGGAGTTCAAGACCCAGGTTAGAAAGCTGATGGAATATGCAAAAGAGATTTGTGACAGCAAACGTGAAATGCTGGAGAAATACATGGATTCCGGTCTATACCCCTATTCTCGCTTCTACCTTACCGGCGTGAAACAGGCCACCGGGGGCTATTTTAAGAACCATTTTTCCACCATTGGTCTCAACGGGATGAACGAAGCCTGCCTCAACCTTTTGGGCATGGATATCACCACAGAAGAAGGCAATGCATTCGCAGTGGAAATCATGGATTTCATGAACCGCATCATCCAGCTGTTCCAGGAAGAGACCGGAAACCTATGGAATTTGGAAGCTTCTCCGGCAGAAGGGACCAGCTATCGTTTCGCAAGGCTGGACAAGAAGCTCTATCCCAACATCATTTCCGCAGGCGTGGATGAACCTTACTATACCAACTCCACCCAACTGCCCGTAGGTGCGACGGATGATGTTTTTGAGGCCATTGAACTTCAGGAAAAATTACAGACTTCCTATACCGGAGGGACTGTGCTCCATACCTTCCT
>JBAYOC010000258.1:0-2867 GCA_041678465.1 Anaerovoracaceae bacterium
CCTATTGTGGTAAAGGAATATAATATGCCCAATGCAGCACGGGCGTGGACTGTATCCGGTACGCCTGCAGACTGCGTCAAGCTGGGGCTTCGGATCCTGAGGGATCGGGACATTCAGATTGACCATGTGTTTTCCGGTATCAATCACGGGTCCAACCTGGGGACGGACACCCTGTATTCCGGCACGGTATCCGGCGCCATCGAAGGAGTCATCAACGGCATTCCCTCTTTTGCCGTTTCCGTCCATGAGCATGACCCCGAACACTTTGAAGCCAGCTGTGATCTGGCACTTCTCGCCCTGAAGAAAGCTTCCGGAAAACTGGATAGGGGAACCGTGCTTAATATTAACCTTCCCCACGCCCCCGCTTCCGAGGTGAAAGGGCTTCGCGTTACCAGGCTGGGTGCCAGAGAATATGACGAAGATTTTAAAATCCAAGAGTCTGAAATCGGAAGCACATCTTACGTCTATTCCGGGAAGCCGGTGGTCTATTCCGGCCTTCCTGAGGACATCGATGTAATCGCCGTCCAGGAAGGCTATGCATCCATTACGCCCCTGCACTATGATCTGACTAACCATCAGCTGGTAGAGGAAGTAAAATCCTGGGGATTTTAAATTTTTGCGTTCGATTATGGAACAGACATTTTTAGAGAGATATATAGGAGGAAACTTATGAAACCTTTGAGAGCAACAAGAGAAGATACAATTCTTGTTCTGATCGATTTTCAGGAAAGGCTTATGCCCGCCATGAAGGGCGCCGACGACCTTGAAGAGATTGCGGTAAAATTGGTGAAAGGCTGCAGGACTCTTGGAGTACCGGTGCTGGTAACGCAACAATATACCAAGGGATTAGGGGCTACCATTCCAAGCATACACGATGCTCTGGGAGAGTATGAGCCCATTGAAAAGACAGCGTTCAGTGCCATGGGT
Organism: Anaerovoracaceae bacterium; assembly: GCA_041678465.1. Taxonomy (GTDB): domain Bacteria; phylum Bacillota; class Clostridia; order Peptostreptococcales; family Anaerovoracaceae; genus UBA1426. The sequence goes on from JBAYOC010000258.1 coordinate 928, forward strand.
GAACCTGTTTTTGCAGAAAAGCTGAAAGCATCCGGGCGTAAGACGGTTATCCTGGCGGGAATCGAAGCCCATGTGTGCGTTCTACAGACGGCTCTGGACCTATTGGCGGAAGGATATACAGTGTTTCTCGTCAATGACTGTGTCGCCTCCAGAAAAAATAGCGACCGGAAATTTGCGCAACGCAGAATTGCAGAATCCGGTGCGGTGGGAACCACCTATGAATCCGTTCTCTTTGAGATCTTGAAGGGATCAAAGCAGGAGGGTTTCAAGGATATTTCTAACTTAGTGAAGTAAGGCGGCGATTAATACAATTATGTTTATGTTTGAAAATCAAATTACCATAGGGTCGAGGGCTATTCTGGAGGAATACCTGGGCAGCTTTGAATACAAAACATCGGGACTTTCTTTTTCATCTCTATATATGTGGAGGAATATCAATCTTTTTAGTTGGCAGGTTATCGGAGATTATTTGTGTATTGCCGGCCTCAGCCATCTGGAATTGGATAAAGAGGAAGCGTTTTTGTTTCCACCCCTGACAAAAACCGGCTTGTATGAACCTGCAAAACTAAGGGAGACGATACTGACAGCCAAGAAAATCTTCGAAGAAAACGGGCAGAGATTCAGCGTCCGCCTCCTTCCTCTGCATATGATTGAGATCCTAGAAGCGGCGTTCCCCGGTGAATTCCGTTTTATTGAAGATAGGCCCAACTACGATTACGTGTATCTCACCAGGGATCTGATACGGCTTGCCGGAAGGCAGTATCATTCCAAGAAGAACCATTTGAACTACTTCAAAGAAAACTATAGTTATGAATATAAGCCTTTGACCTCTGCTATGGCAGAGGAAGCCATGGAATTTATACGGGAGTTTAACCTGCGCAAGCAGCTTCCGGACCATGAGATGGACCTTCTCCGCATGGAGGAGATTGCCATGGAGGATGTATTTTATAATCTTGAACGGGTAGGATACCTGACAGGAGCTCTCATGATTGACGGCAAGCTTCAGGCCTTGTGTGTCGGAGGGGCTTTAGGCCGAAAAACGGTCACGGTTCACGTGGAAAAAGCCAACATTCAATATCGGGGTGCCTACCAGGCTATTAACAACGAATTCTGCAAACATATGGCCTCTCATGTGAAGTATATCAACAGGGAAGAGGACATGGGCATTCCCGGTCTGCGTAAGGCAAAGCTATCCTATAAACCCGTAAAGCTCATCGAGAACCATATTGCCGTTTTCCGGTAGTCCGCTTGATGGGATCTCCGTACATTATCTTCAGTACATTGTCGCAAGTTTAACAATTCTTGAGTTGTGCTATATGAAGTGATAATATAGTACTGTTGAGGTATTTCATTACCTCTCTATATATATTATTTAAATTGTTTGTTAGGAGGGATAACAAATGAGGGAAGTTGTTATTGTAAGTGCTGCGAGAACCCCGATCGGTAGTTACGGCGGGGCATTGAAGAACACTCCGGCTGTTGAGCTGGGAGCGATTGCTGTTAAAGAAGCGATTAAGAGAGCCGGTATTTCACCTGACATGGTAGACGAATTGGTTTTCGGAACGGTGTTGCAGGGAGGGCTCGGACAAAATGTAGCAAGACAGGTATCCATTGTGGCAGGTCTTCCAATCGAAGTGCCGTCTATGACTTTGAATAAAGTCTGCGGCTCCGGCTTGCGTACCGTTTCTCTGGCTGCACAGATTATCAAGGCAGGAGATGCCGATGTGGTCATTGCAGGCGGATGCGAAAACATGAGTATGGCAGGCTATGTTTCTCCAAATACCAGATGGGGAGCCAGGATGGGCGATGTGAAACTTATTGACATGATGGTACATGATGGTTTGACAGATGTTTTCAACAAATATCACATGGGCGTTACCGCTGAGAACATTGTTGACCAGTGGGGCATTACCAGAGAAGAACTGGATGAGTTTGCCGCC
>JBAYOC010000259.1:0-2861 GCA_041678465.1 Anaerovoracaceae bacterium
CTTTCTCGACGTCATTGAAATCGATGCGGCCTCGCATAACGGCGTGGAAAACATCCGTGAGCTGCGAGAAAGTGTCAAGTACCCCCCTGTTGCCGGAAGGTGCAAGGTCTATATCATCGATGAAGTCCACATGCTATCTACCGGTGCATTTAATGCCTTGCTGAAAACTCTGGAGGAGCCGCCGGCCAACATCATGTTCATCCTTGCCACGACAGAACCTCAAAAGCTACCGGCTACCGTTCTTTCCCGCTGTCTCAGACTGGACTTTCACAGAGTGCCGGAAAAACAGCTGCGGGAAGGGATGCGCGATATCTGCAAGAGTCTGGATGTAAAGATCTCTGACAGCGCTCTCGGCATCATTGCGTCCAATGGAGATGGTTCGGTGCGTGATAGTTTGTCTATTTTAGACCAGTGCATAGCCGGAGGGGACAAAGAAATTTCCAGAGAGGATGTCATCAAAATACTTGGGACCTCCGGGGAAGAAGTGTTTATTCAGCTCACCGACATGATGGATCAAGGTCGGGTCGCCGATGCCTTGCTGCTGTTGGATCAATTGCTTTCCGAAGGGATCGAAGTCAAGCAGCTCATGAAGGACTGGATTGGTCATTATCGAAACCTTATGATGACCAAGTACGTTCGCAATCCGGAAGATCTGCTCAACGTTTCGGAAGAAAATGTGGAGAGGATCCGTGAGCAGAGCATGCGGATCGATCTGTCCTCCATTAACGATAACATTTTAGAACTGGCCCGTACCTTGACAGAGGCAAAGTGGTCCACTCAGCCCCGTATCCTGCTGGAGCTTTGCATGGTGAGATTGGCTTCAGGTGATGATCCGGGCAGGCTTTCCACCGTGAGTATTACACAGTCTGCAGGGGAGAAGGCAGAGAAGAAAGTACGGGAAAAGAAGGCAGAGCCTCCGACGAAAAGAGAGGGAAAACCCAAGAAAGCAGAAGATGCCGCTGAGGCCGCAGAATTCCCTAAAGTGCCGGAGGTGCCGGAAGTGCCGGAAGAAACCTCGGACTTGGAGCAGATTTGGCGCAAGGTTGTGGAAGAAGGAGAATGTGAAAAGGGAAGCCTGTCCATGCTGCGAAGAGGAGGACGGCTGGTGGAGATCAAGGATGGCCGCTTCCGCTTAGAATTAGCCAATGATATGGCAGTACGCTATGCCAAGGATAATGCGGATTACCTGAAGAAACTCATGAAGAAATATACCGGTAGAGAGCTGGAGATGGACTATAGCTTGGCTGACAGAACTCACAGGGAACCGGAAAAGCAGACCGCGGAGGAACTAGCCAGCCTGGTGGGAAATGGACTGAATATCAACGTCGAAGTGAAATAAGGAGGAACAGATGGGAAGAGGAATGAGAGCCGGAAAGAAACCCGGTGGCGGAGGCCAGGCCTCCATGCAAAAACAGATGCAGCAGATGCAGGCTATGCAGAAGCAGATGGAAGAGATGCAGGCCAAACTGGATGAACAGGAAGTGACCGCCACCGCAGGGGGCGGAGCCGTCAGCGTTAGCGTAAACGGAAAGAAAGAGCTGACAGGCATTGTAATACAACGTGAAGCAGTGGATCCAGACGATGTGGAAATGCTGCAGGATCTGATCATGGCCGCGGTTAACGAAGGATTGCGCCAGATCGAAGAGATTTCCTCATCGGAAATGGGGAAACTCACCGGTGGCTTGGGAATCCCGGGATTATAGAGAGAAGGACCGGGGACATGCGTTACTATGCAAAACCTTTGAATCATTTGATCAGCCAGCTTTCCAAGCTGCCCGGCATCGGCGGAAAGACAGCGCAACGGCTGGCTTTTCATATCTTGTCCATGGACGAAAAAGATGCCATTGCCATAGCAGATGCCATCATAGAAGGGAAACGTTCTATGAAGTATTGCTCTGTCTGCGGGAATCTCACGGATCAGGATCCCTGCGGAATTTGCTCTGACAAGGCCAGGGAGCAAAAAGTGATTTGCGTGGTGGAAAGCGCAAGAGACGTAGCTGCTATGGAGCGCATACGGGAGTACAACGGACTTTACCACGTGTTACACGGAGCCATATCCCCGATGGAGGGCATTGGGCCGGAAGACATCAATCTGAAATCACTTATTATACGATTGCGGGAAAGTGATGTTGATGAAGTAATTCTTGCAACCAACCCCAACATAGAAGGGGAGGCCACTGCCATGTATATCGCCCGGCTAATCAAGCCATCCGGCATTAAGGCCACACGTATTGCCCATGGGATTCCTGTAGGAGGAGATCTGGAATACACGGATGAAATCACATTGTCCAAAGCCATAGAAGGCAGACGGGAGCTGTAACAATTTACAAGAGCCCCATCTGCTTTTTAGCGGTTTTAATCAGATATTCATATCTGGATTTGGTTGCCATGATATCGTATGTGGCAAAGTCAATTAAATCGGGATCTGTTGCCTCGTTGAAGCGCCCTTCGGCCAGTTTCCACTGGATCTCTGCATCACGGATGGATGCATAAAGCTTCTCCTCCTCCGTCTGCTCGGGAGGCATATTCAAAAAGTGTCGATACATTTTGTCTGCTACCCCTTTCACACCGATAAAATTACTGTCCATAATCACATAAGCCCTTTCATCTATCAGCTCACCCAATTTGTGAAACAAATTGTTGGTGAACGTGTGCAAGGAAATCACAAATCTCTGATTTGCAGATTTCTACTGCTTTTGTCTTCTATTCTATTCATATTCAGCATATTTTATACAAAAGGTTGGAATAGATTACCTTTTGCATAAAATATGGAGTGGCAGAACAGATTATTGTACAGAGGTAGAGAAGAATGGAAATGAGTGTAGAAATTGGCATTTTGCTTGCATATGGGTTTGGTATTC
>JBAYOC010000260.1:0-2856 GCA_041678465.1 Anaerovoracaceae bacterium
ATTGTAGAGCTCAAGACCCTGAGAAATTTTACCGCTCACTACCTTGAGCATGGAAATCTTTCCTACAAAGGGGTCAGCAAGGGTCTTAAAGACAAAGGCAGAAACAGGTGCATTGACGTCGCATTTTCTCGTCACGGCCTCGCCCTTTGCGTCAACACCAGCATAACCGGGATGATCGCCCGGAGTCGGCGCATACTTCACAATTGCATTGAGAAATTCTTTGACACCCCTGCCATCTAAAGAACAGCAGGTCAATACAGGTGTAATGGATCTTGACGCGATGCCCTTCATCAGGCCTTGATTGAATTCTTCATCGGTGAATGCTTCACCTTCGAAATACTTCTCAAGTAGCGCTTCATCACTTTCGGCAACTGCTTCTGTAAGAGCTTCCTTTACATCGCCTTCTATGGGATCTGTCAACAGGACGACTGAGGTTCCGAACTTGTCTTTCAGGTCTTCTATTACTTTATCTACATCCACATTTTCTTTATCAATTTTATTGATGAGGAAAAATGTCGGAACATTGTATTCCTTGCAGGAGTTCCATGCTTTTTCCGTTCCAACCTGGATTCCGGCAAAAGCATCAACAAGAATAGCAGCGGCTTCAGAGGCTCTCATTGCAGAGTTTACATCACCCACAAAGTCAAAATAGCCCGGCGTATCGATAAAATTGATCTTCATGTTGTTGTATTCCACCGGCACAACGGATGCGTTGATGGAATAGCCTTTTTCTATCTCCATTTTCTCGTAGTCCGATACTGTGTTTCCGTCTTCTACTCTCCCGAGCCTGTTAATCACACCGGTAGCCAGGAGTGCGGCCTCCAAGAACGTGGTCTTACCGCTTCCTCCATGCCCAACAAGTGCAACATTTCTGATTGCATTACTTGTGTAGCCTTTCATCTAAAGCACCCTCCTGTTAATAATATTAAAATGGAATCCCGAAGGATTTACCATAGCATTAAAAGTATATCATTCAATAGGGTAAATGGCAAAGAAAAATTATTACTCTGCCTGTTCTTCCACATATTCCGGACCTTTGAATATAGGAAGCCGGGCGGCTACCATTGTAAATATCGCGGCAAATAAGAGCCGTCCCACAGAGATTACAAGTATATTTGCTCCCGCTGTCCCCCAAATTGCGGTCGTCTCGATGATACCGTGACAAGTGAAGAAAAACACGGCAATCAGTATGAAATCTTTCTTCGGCAATGGGTTTCTGCGGTTCATCTCAATCAGAGTTCCCGTTCCGTAGGTAACTCCCATAACGGTAGCTACAAGCAGAGGCAGGATAGCAGGCGGCGAAAGCCCCAGTACTTTTGTCACGGGGGTAAGTTTTTTTGCAAGCTTCTCCATAACATGGAATACATGAAAGAATTCTATAAGGATCATCAAGGGAATGAGTACCTTTAACACGTTAATAACGGTAGAAAAGCTACCTGTTACAATCTCGTTGAGAATTACAGACCAAGAGGCTGTCATAGGAAAACACCCCCTAGCCGGGAGATAGCCAGACCGACGATAACAGCCCCAAACACCCGGAAAAGAACAAATCTGCCCGCAGGCAGACCGATCTGTCTGCTCAAGGCATACTCCACCGGTAGCGAATGGCATACGAGTCCGATCATAGCGATTGTCGTAATCTCTGCTGTAGTAAACCCAAATTGGGAGGCAGTGGCAATGGCGCCATACTCATCCGTAAACAATCCGGTGATGAGCGGAACAACCGCTTCTCCGGGCAGTAGGAAAAACCTCATGGCAGGCTCGAAGAGTCTCTCTAAGAAAGCCATGACAGGTGAGTACTTGATGATCACCACAAAGGCATAAACAGGTAAAACCACCTTCATCAATGTTAGGGTGGTTTTGACTGCTTTAATCGTGCCGTCTTTTATTGTCTGAATCACTAAATTCATTGATTTCTCATTCTCTGTTGCTAAATGCGCTAAAAGTCAGCTGACTTTGGCGTTCTTGGGAAGGGCAGTACGTCACGTATGTTAGACATTCCCGTAATGTACATGATGATCCTCTCAAAGCCCAGTCCGTAACCTGCGTGCTTGACACCACCATACTTCCTCAAGTCCATGTACCAGCCATATTCCTCTTCCGGAAGCCCCGCTTCTTTTATGCGCTCGCCCAGGACATCATAGCGCTCTTCCCTCTGGCTGCCTCCGACAATCTCTCCCACTCCGGGAACCAGTAAATCCATTGCGGCAACTGTCTTATCGTCATCATTGAGGCGCATGTAAAAGGCCTTGATCTCCCTGGGATAATCGGTGACAAATACAGGCTTCTTAAATATCTTCTCTGTAATGAATCTTTCGTGCTCCGTCTGAAGATCGATCCCCCACTCCACCGGATACTGGAAACTCTCCCCGGAGCTCTTGAGCATCTCAATGGCCTCCGTATAGGTGATCCGCTGAAAGTCTGAATTGGCCACATTCTCCAGCCGATCCAGGAGGCCTTTATCCACGAATTCATTGAAAAACGCCATTTCCTGGGGAGCATTTTCTATGACGAATCTCACGATGTATTTAATCATTTCCTCTGCCAGGTCCATATTATCCGACAGATCGGCGAAGGCCACCTCAGGCTCGATCATCCAGAATTCGGAAGCGTGTCTTGAGGTATTGGAATTCTCCGCTCTAAAAGTGGGACCGAAGGTGTAGACCTTGCGGAATGCCAGTGCGAAGGCTTCCGCCTCTAACTGTCCGCTTACAGTTAAGTTCGTAGGCTTGCAGAAAAAGTCCTGACTGTCATCAATCTTGCCATCCTCTGTGCGCGGCGGGGAATCCAAATCTAGGGTTGTCACCCGGAACATCTCCCCGGCGCCCTCTGCATCGCTGCCCGTAATAATGGGAG
>JBAYOC010000261.1:0-2840 GCA_041678465.1 Anaerovoracaceae bacterium
GCGGGACATGAGTTCTCCGGAACCCGAAGTCCTGTACAGCGAATTGAAGGAAGTGCTGGTGGGAGCGATTGATGCTCTAAACGAGAAGGAAAGGCTTGTAATCACTCTCTACTACTATGAGAGCCTGAAATTGAGAGAAATTGCTGAAATTTTGGGAATAACGGAATCCAGAGTGTCGCAAATACACTCGGCATCCATCATCAAAATGAAACATCGAATGAACAAGTATTAGAAGGAGGAGAACAAATGGTTCGAGGATTTTATTCGGCAGCTGCCGGGGTGCTTTCTCAGCAGAAGGCAATCGATGTGATTTCCAACAACATCGCAAACACAACCACAACCGGATATAAAAGCCAGTCAACGGTGGAGACAAGCTTTGGGGAACATTTGGTTTCGCGAATGAGCGCTTCCCCCGGTACGGCAGAAAAAAATATCGGCCCCGGATCCTTTATGACAGCAAACATAGAGACTTACACCGATTTCTCCCAAGGAACCTTGGAATACACCGGAAGGAATGTGGACATGGCCATCCAAGGTGAGGGCTTTTTCCTAGTTGACAGTGAAAAATACGGGGAGGTTCTCACGAGAAACGGCCGCTTTGAGCTGGATGAAGATGGCGATCTGGTCCTTCCCGGTGTGGGAAAGGTGCTAAATGACAGGAGGAGGGAGATCAATCTGGAAAGCAGCAGCTTTGCTGTGGGGGCTGATGGAACCATTTATGAAGACGGTCATGAGGTAGATACCCTTTTCATCGCAGTAGGGGAGGAAGATTTCCAATTGACAAATATTGGTCAGGATGTTTTCATAGGCTCAGGAGGCTATCAAAGAGCAGATGAGGAATCCTTTAACGTGATCCAGGCATCCATTGAAAAGGCAAATGTAAATATGGCCAAGGAACTGAGCAGGATTATTGCGGGACAAGGACATTTTCAGTCCTGTGCTCAGGTTCTTAAGATTTACGATAAGATCAATGAGCTCAGTGTTAACCGTATCGGCAACCTTGACTAATGTAGCATACCGGTAGAAAGGAAAAGAATATGATTAGAGGATTTTACACAGCTGCCTCCAGTTTAACCGCTCAGCAGACCAACCTGGATGTCATCGCAAACAACGTAGCAAATATTAGCACTACAGGTTTCAAGCCCCAACAGGTAGGTTTTTCATCACTTTTGCAAGAGAACATCAACGGAGGTGCCGGAAACACAATCAGCGTGGGTCACGGTATCAAAGTAGGCAAGACAGGTCTCAATCTCACCCAGGGAGATCTGAAGAAAACCGATATGCCCCTGGACTTTGCCATTATGGGAGAGGGATTTTTTGCAGTAGAGAGCGAAGAGAGCGGTGATATTACCTATACGAGGGACGGGAGCTTCCGGTCACTTATCGATGGAAGAAGAAATTACTTGGCGGATACCTCGGGCAATTACGTATTGGACGCAAGAGAAAGAAAGATCGAACTGGGAGAGGATTTCGATTACAGACAGATCGGTGTATTTCAATTCTCCAATCCCTATGGCCTTGAACTCTCAGGCGGCAACCGTTTTTCACCTACGGAAGTATCGGGAGATCCGGAAGACATTGACGAACCGGATATCAAAGTGGGTTATCTGGAAAACTCCGCTGTCCAAATGGCTGAGGAAATGGTGAAAATGATTGAAGCATCCAAAGGCTTTTCCTTTGGATCCAGGGTTTTGCAGGCGGCAGATGAGATGGAGAGAACCATGAACCAGCTAAGGTAGCAGTAGACTTCAACGGTTTAGGAGGTTAGGAAGATGGAACAGATGATCCCGGACATCCAATATAAGATAAATGTCATTACGAGCGACGATGGTATGGTTGGCTATATCATGCTGGAAAAGAATGAAATTGTAGAAGAACCTGGGGCCGATCCGTGGAACGTTACTGTAGATCAATTGAGACAAGCCCTTGACAATAACCGTATCGTATATGGGATAAAGGAGAGCGGACTCCAGATGCTGGCTGCCCGTCCGATTTATGGAATCAAAGTGGAAGTGGCGAGGGGAACCAATCCCATCGACGGGAAAGATGGGTATGTGAACTTCTTTGTAAAGAAAGATTCTGAGTATAAGCCTGAGTATAACGAGGATGGTGTCGTTGACTTTAAGAATATAGAGTATTTTCAGCAGGTAACCAAGGGACAGATCCTCTGTGAAGTAATCGGGGAAACTGAGGGTACAGATGGGATGAACATCTTAGGAGTGATAGTTCCCGCTAACAGCGGGCGGCCTCCTATATCCCCCATGGGGAAAAATACCCTTTTCAGCGAGGACGGTAAGCATCTTACCGCTGTCTGTAGCGGTGTAGTTCGCTTCATAAGAGATCGCATCGATATAAACGAAGTGCTTCAGATTGGCTCAAATGTAGATCAGGGGACCGGCAATATACACTTTCCCGGGGATGTTATTATAAATGGAGATGTCTGCTATGGATTCACCGTTATTGCGGGGGGAAATGTCACAATCAGGGGCGTAGTGGAAGGAGCCTCCGTGGAGGCCACCGGAGATATTTACATTGGGAAGGGCATAAACGGAGCCGGCGGAAAGAAAATGGTTGCAGGCGGTAGCCTGCGAAGCGGATACATTGAGAACGCGGAACTGCAGGTAGAAGGAGATATCACAACAGACTATATCATTGACAGCAGTATCGTATGTAATGGAAATATTGAGCTTATGGGCAAGAACGAATTGATAATCGGAGGTTCCGTCAAGGTACTGGGCGAGCTCACTGCCAAATACATCGGCAACGAGAATGAGAGGCCCACCAGGATCGAGGTAATGGGCCTAGTGATTGCCGACACGGAAGCGATCAATACATTGAAA
>JBAYOC010000262.1:0-2810 GCA_041678465.1 Anaerovoracaceae bacterium
ATCCAAATAGGGTTGTTCTATTCCCCTTCGTACACGTCCATATTTTAATTCCATACCGGCACAGTAAAGTGGGCTACCATTTTTGAAGACCTTTAATGCTTGATTTTCACCATTTATAGCAGCAATTTCAGGCATATTATACCTTATGGAAGATTTGCCGGTGACCGGCCATAGGATGCCGGCTGTGCGCATATTGGCTTCTTTTGCTGAATCATAAATTGTAGGCGCTTTAATACTATCCCTAAACCAATGCCAGCGCTGATTCTTTTCCTCCACAAAAGGCTGAAGAGGATTGTTGTGATTGACGCCATGCTTGTCCGGATAAACTCCTGTCACCATTGTAGAATGGACCACATATGTCAGGGAAGGATATACACTTCTGAGGCTTGTGCTAAAGGCACCCTTCCCGAGCAATTTGGACATATTGGGAAGACCTTTTGCCGTTTCCCAGTTGTCCTCCGAAAATCCATCATAGGATATGACGAATAGGTGCTTGGCTATCCCTGTATCTGATTTTCCCATCTTCATATCCTCCAAAACCTAAAGATTCTTAGACTGTTCCTTTGGTAAATTGATAAACACAATAAGTCCCGCAATAAACAAGGGGATGATAGACAAAATACTATACCTTGCATTGCCGGTTAAAGTTGTGGTCAAAGCCATAACCCCAGGTCCGATAATTGCTGCAAACTTTCCAAAGATATTGTAAAAGCCGAAGAACTCATTGGAATTTTCCTTAGGAATAATTTTAGCGTAATAAGATCTGCTCAGAGCTTGGATACCCCCCTGGGCAGAACCAATCATGGCGCCAAGGATGAAGATATGCCAGACAGAGCTTATGAAAAAAGCAGCAATGCAGGAGATTATGTAGGTTATAATACCAACCGTTATCATGGTTCTGGTAGAGTATTTTTTAGCTAGATTTCCGTAAAGGATGGCGCAGGGAAAAGCGATAATCTGAATGACCATTAATATCCCAAGCAGAGTGAACATATCTAGGGAGTCGCCTCCTAAAACCTCCGTAGCATAGGGCACCACCATTTTGATGATTGTATCCACTCCATCTATGTAAAGAAAGTATGCAACCAGAAAGATAAATACTGTTTTGTATTGTCTTATGTTCTTAAAGGTATCTCTAAGCCTCTTAAAGCTGTTGATAACGGGCTTGGGCTCAGGTTCAATATAGTGTGTCTGCTTCACGTTCCTGATCGTGGGAATCGTAAAGAGCCCCCACCACAATGCGGTAACAATAAAGCCTATCTGGTAACCGATAACCTTGTCCATCCCCATGAAGAAAATCAACACGTTCTTTCGTCAACTTCATTAAAAGCCTCCCGCCTTTTCATCCTGCATCCCTATTTCGTTATAGTACCGACTACTCATCTGTTTACAAGTTCCCTGTATAGACATACTTCAGTGATTCACGGGCAATGGAAGTCAGCTTCAAAATCTTGTCCGATGGAGTCGGGCTACGGTCTGCCATTTTATATGCAGGAAAGAAACGGGAAATATGCAGGGGGATTTCCGGATCTACAGAAGCCAGCCATCTTGAAAGCTCTCGCATCTCCTCTTCACTGTCGTTCTCCCCGCTAATGATCAGAGTTGTAACCTCCACATGGCTTTGGGTGGCTACCAGCCTGATAAAGTCCTTCACCACCTCCAGGTCCCCACCGATATCTTTATAAAATGCTCTGGAAAAGCTTTTTAAGTCGATATTAAATGCATCAATCAAGGGCAGCAGTTCCTCAAGGGGTTTTTCGTTGATATAGCCGTTGGACACCACTACATTGGCAAGCCCCTTCTCCCGCGTCAGCCCAGCGCAATCTCTGACAAATTCATAGCCGATCAGGGGCTCATTATACGTATAGGCTATGCCCACATTCCCTTCAGGGACCAGTTCCAATGCTTTGTCTACCAGCTTTCGAGGTGTGGTCTCTATGCATCCGGAAGCGCTATGCTCCATAGAAATCCTGTAATTCTGGCAAAAAGAACAGCGAAGGTTGCAGCCATAGCTTCCCACGGACAGAACTAAGCTCCCCGGCCGAAACCGTCTCAAAGGCTTCTTCTCAATGGGATCCAGAGCAATGGAAGTAACCTTTCCATAGTTTTCCGCTATTATTTCACCGTCACGATTGGCTCTGCCCCCGCAGAAACCTATATGGCCCTGACGAATCACACAGCCTCGAGGGCAGACGGTACAAAGGACACCTTCACTCATTTATGACGCACCACCTCAAACCGCTCCATCTGATAATCCTCATGGGGGGAAATACCCGCCTTCTTCAAGGCAATCTCCACCTGCTGTTCCGGAGTGGTAACGCCATCCAGATTGGGGAGAAGCAGTCCCCGTTTTCTTCCCTTGGAGACGATTACGCCATAACGGACCACATCCAATTCTTCCATGGATTGAATCGGCTCCGGTTCTCCCAAAACATCCACGCTGTATATCAACTGAGAAAGCTCGTCCTCCGACACCGGATCAAACCGTGGATCTCCTGTGCCGGCGCTCACTGCGTTGCGAATGATCTCTTCCGCGATACTGTCCTCCACCGGGCTGATGGTACCGATGCACCCTCTTAACCTGCCTTCCTTTTTCAAGGAAACAAATACACCGGCCTTATTCTTTGCAAGCTCCTTGGAAAGCCCCGGAGGGCGTTCGATATATTTCCTTCCACGCACATAGGACTCAAGGGATAGCCGGGCAAGGCTGACAAGCTCATCCTCTTCCGCGCGAATCCGTTCTCTCTCCGTTTTTGCTTCCTCCCCGTAAAGCACATCTATCTGCCGAGCCTCTTCGTGTTCTTTGGGAT
>JBAYOC010000263.1:0-2787 GCA_041678465.1 Anaerovoracaceae bacterium
CGCCACTAAATATGTACACTGATAATGTCAAAAACAGTTATCAAGAGTATAATGATGCAGCCATCGTTATTTTTTCTCGTTCAAGTGGTGAAGGGTGGGATATGCCTCGTACCATGGAATGGAATGGTGTAAATTACACGTCTGGTGGTCGAGGACAACTGGTTCCAGGCGCACGTAGTATGACTGACCATTATTTGCAACTTGATGCAAACGAATCTGAATTACTTAAACATGTTGGTGATAATTTTAATAAAGTGATTGTGGTATTTAATACACCGTCTCAATTTGAAACAGGATTTTTAGATGATCCAGGTCATTATGGTTATCATAAGAATATTAAAGGTGCTATATGGATGGGTTATCCTGGTAAAACGGGTATTATGGCACTTGGACGTATTTTAAATGGTGAAGTAAATCCATCTGGTAAGACCGTAGATACTTGGGCCAGAGATTTTAAGATGGACCCAACATGGCAAAATTTTTCGGACAATCGTGAATTAGCAGGTAACCAATATAGCAACATAAGTAGTAAATATGTTATATACAAAGAAGGTATTTATAGTGGTTATAGGTATTATGAAACACGTGGATATACTGAAGGTGACTTTAGTTACTTAACAGACGGAACCGCAAATGCACCACATATTAATGGTACAACAACCACGCAATGGAATAATTGGTATGAAGCTCATGTCGTATATCCATTTGGATACGGTTTATCCTATACAACTTTTAATCAAGAAATTGTGTCAACCAATCTTGCTGACGGAGTATTGATCACTGAAAGTGACGTAATCACAATGTCTATAAAAGTGACGAATACAGGGGATGTAGCAGGCAAAGAAACTGTACAACTTTTCTATACAGCACCTTATAATCCTAATAACAGTGAGACAGCAATTGAAAAATCTAGTGTTGTATTAGGTGGATTTACAAAAACAAAATTATTAGAACCCGGTGAATCAGAAATAGTTACAGTTTCACTTAAAGTGAGAGAGATGGCTTCTTATGATTTTAATGATGCCAATAGTAATGGCTTTAAAGGTTATGAATTGGAAGCTGGCAATTATGAAATAAAGATAATGAATGATGCTCATACTGTGATAGAATCAGTGACTTATAGTGTAGCTAGTCCTGGGATCAAATTGCCAAATGATGGTACAACAGGCACTCCTGTAGTTAATCAATTTGACGATGTTAGTAATTATCTTACTAATTCAGTAGAAAACGGCGGGCAAAATGAAAAATACATGTCCCGCAGTGATTTTGCTGGAACTTTTCCAACTACTTCATTGAGAATTACGGCAACACCTGAACTGATTTCGAGTATTAATGCTTGGACTTCGGGCAATAAACCATCTGATGTAGGTCAACCTTGGTATATTGCAGAAGATCAGATGCCTGCGCCGTATGGGAATGACCAAGGTGATGTAAAATATGCTGATTTAATTGGAGCAGATTATAACGATCCTCTTTGGGATACATTTTTAAATCAGTTGTCTTTCGACACTATGAAACGACTTGTAGGATATGGAAGTTACACCTCAGGTATTAACTTACCAGAGTTAGGGATTACACAAGTCATTAATGCGGGCCAACCTGCTGGTTATATGAGTCTATTTAAGGGGATGGAAGGCCAAATATATGCATTTTTTGCTAGTGATGTTGTAACAGCTAGTACGCACAATGAGGAACTTGCTTATCGTAAAGGTATTGCCATTGGTAATGAGGCATTATTTGGTACGGGTATTGATAAATCAAGATTCCCTGGTTGGTATGCACCAGCTGTAAATACACATCGTTCACCTTTCGGTGGTAGAAATGCGGATTATTTTTCTGAAGATGGTCTTGTTGGTGGAAAAATGGCTTCTCAAATTATCAAAGGTGCAATGGAAAAAGGTGTGTTTACTTTCTTAAAACACTTTGCGGTAAATGATCAAGAAGCAGATCGTATTAGAATACTTACTTGGGCAAATGAGCAAAGCATGCGTGAAATTTATTTTAAACCATTTGAGATTTCTGTAAAAGAAGGAAAAACAACTGGAATAATGAGTGCGTTAAATCGTTTAGGTCCTACTTGGGTAGGCGGACACTATGGATTATTAACCAATGTGTTACGTAAGGAGTGGGGTTTTGTGGGTACGGTTGTTACTGATAGTTATATAGGTAACTATTCCTATGTGGATCAAATGATTCGTGCTGGTGGTGATTTATCTTTAGGTAATTCATTGAACGATAATGGATGGTTAAATCAAATTGATTCTGCAACCACAAGAACAGCACTTAGAAATGCAGTTCATAATATTTTGTATACACAAGTAAATAGTATGGCGATGAACACTGGTTATGCCACTCCACCTGCACCCATAAAAGAATATGTTGGTGGAGCACTTCCTTTTGGTCTTGTCGGAGGTTCGTACTCAGTTAATCTTGGTACAGCAACCATTAACCCTGATGCTTTTTTAGAAAGTCCAGTTGTACCAGATGATTCAGATATTAAGTATGCAATCAAAGAAGGGTATCAATTACCTAACGGTCTTACTTTAAGTGAAAATGGTATGTTAACAGGAACACCAACGGAAGAATTAAACTCCCATTTGTTTGTAGTAGAAGCTTCCTACGGTAAATATGTGATTGAAGCCTCTTTCATGATTAGTATTGTAAATTTAGGTGGTTCAATTATTTATCAAATGGATCCAAACTTAGACTCAGCCATCATTGGTGAGGATTATCAAGTTTCCGTAGCAAGTGCAGAAATCTATAAGCACGGTGCAACACCAGAAGAAA
>JBAYOC010000264.1:0-2768 GCA_041678465.1 Anaerovoracaceae bacterium
CTAAACCCAAAGGAATTGCAGTTGCTAGGTTGCCAGAAAAAGAGAAGGTGATATAATCAATAAAGAATATCATTAAATTTTAAAACTTTGCGTATGTACAACAAGTGGTGAAACAATGTCTTCTCTAATCATGTCAAATGGGGAATATGGCGACGACCGTTGGTATGGTCTTCAAAAAACGAACTTTGAGCGTGTGATCTGCACTGATGGAGCAGCCGCAAAAGCAAGAGCTTTGGGAATCCTTCCCGACATCCTGGTCGGTGACATGGATTCTATCCATGAAGACGATCTTCTTTTTATGGAGCAAAATCGGGTCAAATTCTATCGCCACCCACCGGAAAAGGACTTCACCGACACCTTTTTAGCACTGCAGGTAGCGGAAGAAAACCATTGGAATAACATCACTGTTTGGGGAGGAACAGGTGGGCGGCTTGACCACACCCTTGCTAATTTATTTGGTGTGGTTTCCTTTGTGCGAAGAGGAATGAACCTAATCTTCGACGAACCGGACCTGACCGTTCATATCATCAGAGATCATCTTTCCATAAAAGGAAGCACGGGAGATACCGTTTCTGTTTTCCCTATGGGGGAAAGGGTTAAGGACCTTACCTTGACCGGGTTTAAATACCCATTAAAGAATGCTACACTGGAACCGGACTATCCCATCGGTATATCAAATATAATGTTTGAAGAAGAAAGCAACATCTCTATTGGCTCGGGAATTTTGGCAGTCTTTCATAATAGAAACCTTGTTTAGTTAACTGATAGAAGTAATTAAAAAAATATGCCACAGACTTTGCAACGTAACGAAGCAAAGAACCTGTATTTACGGCTGTCATAGTTTCGCAACTATATTCATAGATATAACCAGGTGAAAATCCTTTCGCCTTGTTGTAATGCGTAGATGATATCTTAGCCACGGAAGGAGGTTGCATCATGAAAACGTTAAAGGAAATGGCCGTAGCAAAGGGACTTGATATCGCCCTCAACTACCTGGATAAGGACATTGAAAAGAATCTTCCGAAACTAGTGGATTGGGCTGAAAGATTCGATATGAACGGTAATATTAAGAGAGAACTGGATGTAGTGAAAAGTACGGCCCTAAAACCGGGAAACAACTGGAACCGATACATAATCAACATATGGAACACCATAGATCTGAGTGTAATTAAAAAGTTTTTTACCAACTTTATCGTATACAGTAATATAGAGGGCAAGACGAAAAGGCTTGAGGTTGCCAAGCAGAACGACTGCAATGTACCCTGGGCCATCCTTTTAGACCCCACAGCATCGTGCAACCTGAAATGCATAGGTTGCTGGGCTTCCAAGTATGACACCAAGACCAGCATGACATTTGAAACCCTTGACAGCATCGTAAAGCAAGGGAAGGAAATGGGTACTTATATGTACATCTTTACCGGGGGGGAACCCCTGGTCCGAAAAGGAGATGTGATCAAGCTCTGTGAAAAACACAATGACTGCCAGTTTATGGCTTTTACGAACGGAACTCTGATTGATGAAGCATTTGCAGAAGAAATGCTGCGGGTAAAAAACTTTATCCCCGCAATCAGTTTAGAGGGATTCGAGGATGACACTGACGCTCGCAGGGGGAAAGGTACTTTTCAATCCATCATGGGAGCTATGGAAATCTTGAGGGAGGAAAAACTTCCCTTCGGCGCTTCCTGCTGCTATACCAGTCAAAACGCCGAGGTTATAGGAAGCGAAACATTTTTTAATTTTCTGTTGGAGCAAGGCTGCTTGTTCACCTGGCTGTTCACTTATATGCCTGTTGGGGTGGATGCGGTGCCGGAACTTATGGTTACAGCAGAACAGAGGGAATTCATGTACCATCAAGTAAGGAAGTTCCGCGAAACCAAGCCTATCTTCTCCATGGACTTCTGGAATGACGGAGAATATGTGGACGGTTGTATCGCAGGTGGGAGATGCTACTTGCACATCAACGCCAACGGTGATATTGAGCCCTGTGCTTTCATACATTATTCCGACACAAATATCCATAATAACACTCTGTTGGATGCCTATAAAGCTCCCCTGTTTCAAGAGTACAAGAAAAACCAGCCTTTCAATACAAATCTATTGAGGCCTTGTCCCTTATTGGATAATCCGGATATGCTGACAAAAATGGTTTTAGAAAGCGATTCTCATTCTACAGATTTGAAAGATCCGGAGGATGTGAAAGATCTATGCAATAAGTGTAGACCGGCAGCCGAATCCTGGGAAAAAACCGCCGATCGGCTTTGGAAAGACGCACACCGCCATTGCACTTTGTCTTAAGAAAGTATATAATATATACAAATCCAAATCTTTCCTGAATAGCCGGAGGTGCTTATGGAGTCTACAAACCTTATCATCCGCGAAACTGTTTTTTCTGACTGCACGTTCTTTGCGGAGTGGGAGAAAAAGTCCTATATACAGGAAAGTTTTATTATGTCCAGTGACCGTGATTATGAAGAAATCGTAAAAGAATATGTAATTCGTAGTCTTTCGCCGGACAAGCTTCAGTTCACAATCATATATCGGGAAGAAGAAAAGCCGATCGGAAGGATCTACATAAGCAACATAGATCCACAAGCTGATTCTGTGGATCTTACCAGAATATACATCGGCGTAGAGGAATACCTGGGCAAAGGCCTTGGAGAGGAAGCCATGCGTCTTGTTTTGGAACACTGTTTCATCTACCTTCATACGGAGCGGGTGAGCATCGACCATGTGCCAACAAATCAAAGAGCAGAGGAGCTTTACAAAAA
>JBAYOC010000265.1:0-2767 GCA_041678465.1 Anaerovoracaceae bacterium
CATTTGGCTTATAGGTAACGCCTAAAACCGTTACTACAGGATCCTTTATTCCATCTAAAAGGGCAAGGATTTCCGAGGCCACATGGGCCGGCATGGAATCGTTGGTATGGCGGCTTAAGTTTATAATTTGCGCCGTATCCGGCTGTTTTTCGACGATGAACCAGGGATCGACAGCTATACAATGACCGCCCACACCGGGGCCGGGCTGGTGAATGTTAACACGGGGATGCTTATTGCAAAGGTCTATGGCTTCCCATACATTGACGCCCATGCTTTCACATATCTTTGCAAGCTCATTGGCAAAGGCGATATTCACATCCCGGAAGGTGTTTTCGGCAACCTTACAAAGTTCGGCAGTTCGCGTATCTGTCTTATAGATTTCTCCCCGGACGAAGGTCTTATAAATCTCTGCGATTCGATGGGAAGATTCCGGGTTGATTCCTCCGGCGATGCGGCTATTGTTTACAAGCTCATTGAGAATTTGACCGGGGATGACACGCTCAGGTGAATGACCGACATAGAGCTCAGCACCAATCTTCAATCCGGACTTCTCCAGAATGGGTAGCATCAAACCATCTACAGTACCTACGGGAGATGTGGATTCTAAAATGACGGTGTTGCCCGTCCTCAAATAAGGGACGATGTCCTCCGTTGCAGAGGCCACATAAGCCATATCCGCCTTTTTGTCAGCTGTTATGGGAGTGGGCACGGCAATAATAAAAGCGTCCGCTTCTTCCGGCGTTAAAGAGCCCCGGAGTGTGCCTTTCTGCACAACCTGGCCGACCAGTTCTTCCAGCCCTTTTTCCTCAATGATAATTTCACCGCGGTCCAATGCCTCAACGATCCTTGGATTGCGATCCACTCCGACCACGGAAGCGCCCGCGGAGGCAAACATTGCAGCTGTGGGGAGGCCAATATAACCCAGACCGATAACGCAGATTTTCATTCAACTATCTCCCTACTAAAACAGGCGGATTCATCATCCGCCCTTAACATCAAGAGGCGACAAAATCGCCGATTCTCTAAAATATTTAAAATAACTCTACAATTTAGAGCAGATAAATGATAGCATATATTTATTGTGATGTAAAGGAAGATGAACCATGAAAAGACTCATAGAAGGTTCATGCGGTTAAGGATGCAAGTATACGATTTTAGAAAAAACATAAACCTCAGCCCATGGAATTGGCTGATTACCGGCTGTTTGATTATAAAGCCGCTGCTATTTTACCGGTTGATGGATATACAGATTAACCTGTTGTTTCTGTGGGCTGCTACAGCCTTTATTCTGATACTTCTGTTCGGTAGCTTTAAAAAACGATGGATCCCTTTTGGGCTATATGTGTTGTTAACTGTGCTGATGTTCGGTGATGTGACCTACAATGCCTATTTTAACGGGTATCTGTCAGTAAACGCTATGGGATCTGCAAAGTATCTGGGAGAGGTATGGGACGTTATTCAATCCGTAATTCGGCCGGAATTCTGGCTGCTATTTCTAGACCTTCCGCTACTTGCCATGGGATTGATTAAATCAAAGCCTTCTCCTGAAAGGAAGGTATGGCCTTCAGCGCTCCTACTAGTCTGGACTGTCACTCTGCTGGTCCTGGGCAGTGTCAGCCTCAGCAGTTCTCTGCAATCTTTAGGCAACCTAGAGTTCTTATCGGCTCACATAAAGGATACCTTGCAGGCTAATACAGCCTTTGGAGCGCCCGGGGAGTTACAGCCGGATGAAGATTTCTTCCGGGCTGGGCAGGAAGAACAGACAGACCTTTTTGGCATAGCAGAGGGAAAGAATCTCATTGTCATTCAAATGGAGGCCGTACAGAACTTCGTAATCAATAGAGAATATGCCGGCCAGGAAATTACTCCCGTGCTGAATGGTTTAATCGGCGGTGATGGAACGCTCTATTTCGACCATTACTATATGCAGATTGCAGCGGGAAACACATCCGATGCGGAGTTTGCCACCAACAACTCCCTCTATGGAACGGAAAAGAGCTATACATATGAACTGTACAAAGAGAACACCTTTCGTGGGCTACCGGTTCTTCTTAAGGAGGAAGGCTACTCTACAATTGTAATGCATGGCTATGAAGGAAGCTTTTGGAGCCGTGATGATATGTATCCTACTCAAGGCTTTGATACATTTATCGACGATGAAGGCTACGAGCCTTCGGTGATCCACGGTTGGGGGATACTGGATGAGGAGTTTTACAAGCAGTCGGTGGATTATTTAATAGAGCAGCCTCAGCCTTTTTACAGCTTTATGATATCTCTGTCCAACCATACGCCTTTTGTCATGGATGAGCAGTACAGAAAATTGAAATTAGCCGAGGAGCATGAAGGGACCCGATTTGGCAACTACCTGAACAGCACGGCTTATTCCGACTATGCCATAGGAGTACTCCTTGATGCATTGAAGGAAGCAGGCCTCTACGAAAACTCGGTGATTGCACTCTACGGAGACCATTTCGGTCTGGCTCAGAGAGATGAGAACAATGAAGAACTCTTAACGGAGTTCCTGGGCAAGTCCTATCGTTTTGATGATATGGCAAATATTCCGCTGATCATTCACATTCCCGGAGAGGAGATTAATGAGACACTCACCATTGCAGGAGGACAGATTGATTTCCTGCCTACAATAGCTTACTTGATGGGCCTTGGAGACCTTGACACCATATATTTAGGGCAGAATCTGCTCACGGCGGACACCGGTTTCGTTGCGCAGAATCGCTATGCGCCGCGAGGTTCTTTCATTACGGACGGC
>JBAYOC010000266.1:0-2764 GCA_041678465.1 Anaerovoracaceae bacterium
GGTCTGTCCCCTTGGCGGCTAGTTTGCGTTCCGCTTCGGCTTTACGCAGGTAGACCGGCCTAAGCAGTTCATAGTCCTTTGAACCACCAGACTCAGTGATCTGCAAAGCCGCCATTGCTACGGAAGCGGCCCTTTGCAGTCTCCGTTCGGGCTCTGCCAAAATTCGGCTCATATCGTCATTCGCCGATAAACGTTCTGTCGAAATCGCCCATTCTCGCAGGGCTCCCTCAAACACTCGAATCCCGTCACCGAAGAAGCGAATCGCCTTCTTGTGCTCGGGATCCACCGCCTGCACTTCGGAAAGAAATCCTTCCAAGCTCCAGGCATCGTCCCTGACGGCCTGATAGCAGCGTCCCTCGCCCCAGTAATAAGCCCCTGCATATACCTGGTCTCTTCTTGCATCGAAGAGGGGGCAGATGAGTCCTGGGAAATCTGGGGTATTCCAAGCAAAAGACCGCAGCGTCGGAACGCTAATTGCCGGCAGGTCCAGTGCCTGGGCAAGTGCCTTTCCCGTAGCCATGCCTATGCGGATGCCCGTGAAGGATCCGGGGCCCTCCGACACTGCAATATGTGTCACATCGCCTATTTTCAATTTGCATTTTTCGAGCAAATCATCGATCATAGGTATTAAATTCTGCAAATGCGACAGCGTTTTATCCGAAGTTACTTCTTCCACTTCCCTATTTTCGTTGATGAGGGCGACGGAAGCATTTGGCCCTGTAGTCTCAATGGCTAATATTTTCATCAATTTGAAAAATCCTCTCGTTTTCTTCGTGGCCATAAGCAATGTGAATGTAGGTGGTGTTATCGGGAAGAAAATCTTTAATGCGGTCAGCCCACTCGATCACGCAGACTCCGTCACCGTAAAAATACTCCTCATAGCCCAGCTCGTGCAGTTCTTCCTCATCCTCGATGCGATAGACATCAAAGTGGTACAGGGGCAACCTTCCGTCTCTGTATTCATGAATAATTGTAAAGGTTGGGCTGGTAATCAGGGCAGTGATACCCAATCCCCGTGCTATAGCTTTGGTAAGGGTAGTCTTTCCCACTCCCAGGTCTCCTGTCAGAGCTACCACAGAACCCGGGCTAAGCTTGTCCGCCAGCTGCATTCCCAGTTTTTCAGCTTCTTTTTCATTTTTAATACATATTTCTAACATTTTTACCTCGTTAACGGAGTGGGGGTCATGTGGGTATCGTCTCTTCGTATTATATACCAGCCATTTAATCGCAATCTGTGCAAATTTTCAAGTAATGTGGGATAAAAAGCCCTTTTCAGACGAAATCTGTGCAAATTCTTGATTAATGTGTGGATAATTGTAAATATATTCAATTTTTCCACACATTAATTGATTTTTTGCACATTTGGGCCACTGTCTTCTTTTGGCACGATGGGGACGATTTGGGACCATAGGGCATCGTCCCTTCCAATACAAACCGAAATAAATTCCTAGTACTATTTAACACCTAAAAGGTCTGCATAAGTACTAGCTCCGCCCCTTATTTATGCAAAAATCTCGCAATGGGCTTATAAATCAAAAAGATTACAATGCTGTTTATGCCGGCTTTCATCAGGTTAAAGGGCAATAAAATCGGCAGGATCATAGCAACTACAGCTTGAATCGGGACACCCAGATAAAACGGTGTGACGATAAGGTTCCAACCAATCATGGTAACGACCCAAGTCAAAGTACCTGCTGCCAAAGCAATAACTGCTCTCTTCTTTGTCTTATGCCCTTTATAAATCAAACCTGCCACGAGAACAAATGAACCGGTGGCCAATACATGCATTAAAAAGCCGATGATGCCATCTCCTGCTAAAGCAAAGGCCTGAATAAAGCTCACCACCACCGTGATGGCTATCCCTGACATAGGTCCAAAAGCAAAGCCACTGATGATGATGGGAATATCCGCCGGGTCATAGACCAGGAAAGGTGCAGGCGGAAAGGGGATCCGGATCAGCAGCACTAAAGCTAAAGAGATGGCGGCCAGCATGGCCATTTTGGTTAATCTTACTGTTTTTTCGGTACGATTCATTTCAAATTCCTCCTTTATCAGCTCACCCAATTTGTAAAACAAATTGTTGGTGAACTTATGCAAGGAAATCACAAATCTCTGATTTGTAGATTTCCACTGCTATGAGCCCCCTTATCGGCCGGCTCGATTGTAATGGGAATCTGTCAGGAAAAAAAGTAACCCCGGGATGTTTCCCAGGGCTTTGGCACGCATCAATAAAACAATCCGTGTTTCTTTCATCCGGACTATCTCTGCATCGCTGCAGAACCGTCGGTACCGGAATCTAACCGGTTCGGCCTTGCGGCTCGCGGACTCGTAGCTTACGCTCATTACCGCCGGTGAGGACTTTCACCTCGCCCTGAAACAGATCTACTATTCGCAAAAAGTATATGCCAGACTTCTCACTTTGTCAACTCATAAATACTGTCAGCAAATATTTTCGTTGCCTTCATCAAGCTCTCTATGAGAACATACTCGTTTTTCTGATGGGCCAGCTCCGGCTCTCCCGGAAATGTCATGCCGAAAGCAACCGCATTCTCCATGGAGCGGGCATAAGTCCCCCCTCCGATGACGAGGGCCTGGCTTTCCGCATCCCCGGTGTGTTTCCTGTATACATCCATCAGCGTTTGAATCAGCGGATCTTCCAGGGGAACGTAGATCGATGCCTGATGGTTCACTTTCACCACTCCCAGGTCATACTTGTCCAGGTTGGGCATCATACCGCTGTAGACCACCTCTTCATTCAGAGTAA
>JBAYOC010000267.1:0-2762 GCA_041678465.1 Anaerovoracaceae bacterium
CGCCGACTGCAGCTACTCCTAGATCCTTTTGAGCCGACAGTGCTCCTAAGAGTGCGGTGAAGGGCTTGCCCCAGCGCAGGGGGTCATCGCCTAGCTTTTCAAAGAACTCCTGGAAGGAAGGCCAGCATTTCTTAAGATCGCCACCGCAGGCGATGACTTTTGCTACAGATTCCACCACGGCCAAGTAAGCCCCTTTATAAGGATCATTCTGTGTCAAATAGGGGTTATAACCCCAGCTCATAACGGAGCAGGTGGTAGTATCTCCTTTTATCACCGGTAGCTTCGCTGCCATTGCCTGGGAAGGTGTCTCTTGACAGACTCCTCCAAAAGGCATGAGTATCGTTCCGGCACCTATGGTAGAGTCAAAGCGATCGGTAAGTCCCTTTTGGGAGCAGAAATTCAGGTCGGTGACCAGCTTCTCGAAAGCAGGGCGGAGGCCTTCAAGAGTCCGGCCGCTTTCTTTGGCAGGATCGCCTTCTGCTACCGGAAAATGTAGATTCTCAAAGTGACCTACAGCATCATTCAATAATGGGACATCTACACTTGTGTATTTAGGTGCTCCATTGGAATTGAGGAACTCGCGGGAGAGGTCTACAATTTTTTTATCGCGCCAATACATGGCAAGGCGACCGGTATCAGTCACCCGGGCAACCACTGTGGCTTCAAGGTTTTCCTTCTCTGCGTATTGGATGAAAAGATTGACGTTCTCCGGTGCGACGACTACGGCCATACGTTCCTGGGATTCGCTGATCGCCAGTTCTGTACCGTCCAGTCCTTCGTATTTCTTTGGGACTGCATCCAAATCGATTTCCAGACTGTCAGCCAGTTCCCCAATGGCCACAGAGACTCCGCCGGCGCCAAAATCGTTACAGCGTTTGATCAAGCGAGTCACCTTTTCTTCACGGAACAGGCGTTGAATCTTCCGCTCCTCCGGAGCATTTCCTTTTTGCACTTCGGAGCCACACTCTTCCAGGGAGGAAAGGTCATGAGCCTTCGAGGAGCCTGTGGCACCACCACAGCCATCCCGTCCTGTCTTCCCGCCGAGCAAAATTACACCGTCGCCGGGTTTGGGGGTTTGCCTGATTATGTGGCTTGCCGGTGCAGCCCCTATGACTGCACCCATTTCCAACCGCTTGGCCGCATAGCCGGGATGATATATTTCTTTTACGAGGCCGGTAGCCAGGCCCACCTGGTTGCCGTAAGAGCTGTAACCCGCTGCTGCGGATGTTACAATCTTTCTTTGAGGCAGTTTGCCCGGAAGGGTCTGATCTATGGGAGTAAGGGGATCTGCTGCCCCGGTGATACGCATGGCCTGATAGACATAGGATCGTCCGGAGAGGGGATCCCGGATTGCGCCTCCGATACAGGTGGCCGCTCCGCCGAAGGGCTCGATCTCGGTGGGGTGATTGTGGGTTTCATTCTTGAACATGAGAAGCCAGGGTTGAACCTCACCCTCCACATCTAAATCCACCTTTACAGAGCAAGCGTTGATCTCTTCCGATTCGTCCAGATCAGTCAAGGCTCCGGTGTGTTTTAAGTATTTAGCTCCAACTGTGGCCATATCCATGAGCGTCACAGGCTTATCCTGACGGCCGAGGGTAGAACGCATATCCAGGTAGGAACGGTATGCTTCCTCTACACGGCTGTCTTCGATGGAAACAGAATCAATCTGCGTCAGAAAGGTTGTATGACGACAGTGATCCGACCAATAGGCGTCTATCATGCGTACCTCCGTTACGGTCGGGTCCCGGTCCTCGGTGCGAAAATAATCCCGGCAGAATTCCAGGTCTGCCTGATCCATGGCCAAGCCGTAATCGGAAAGGAAACTGCCAAGATCTTTTTTTTGCATATCTCGAAAACCCTGAAGGACAGCTACATCTGCAGGTGTTTCAAAGCTCTCTGTCAAAGTGGTGAAAGGTTCAAGAGAAGCCTCGCGACTCTCTATAGGGTTGATTAGATAATTTCCGATTGCTTGTAGATCCTGCGGGGAAAGGTTTCCTGAGAACAGGTAAATGCGGGCTGTCCGCACCCGTGGACGCTGTTGTTGTGATATCAGCTGAATACACTGGGCGCAGGAATCCGCCCTTTGATCGTATTGACCCGGCAGATATTCTACCGCTAAGGTGTGTTGTTCCTTGGGCAGTTCATCGAAAGTGTGGTCCACCTGTGGCTCTGAAAAAATGGTGTCTCTGCATGTCTCGAACAGGTCGCGGTCAATCCCTTCTACATCGTAGCGGTTTACAAGTCGTAGAGTTGTGAGCCCCGAAATCTGAAGGAAGTCGCGGATATCTGCAGCCAGTCCTTGGGCCTCTACCGCATATTCTATTTTCTTTTCAACATAAATACGAAATACATCCATTTGCTACCTCACTATATCTTTGCTTCTCTGGTGGATTGTGATGTGCGGGGTATGCCCCGTAGAAACCGTGAAACCACATCGCAATCATTCAAGTTCAAGCAGGGCCTTTTTTCCAATGTCCCTGCGATAATACATTCCTTTAAACTCAATGCTTTCCAGAGCGCCATATGCCCGGTTGACCGCGTCTCCTAATGTATCTGCCACACCGGTGACTCCAAGTACTCTTCCTCCTGCTGTGACCAGACCTTCTGCGGTGCGCTTCGTACCTGCATGGAAGATTGAAACTCCCGGGAGCTGACCCTTTTCAAGTCCCGAAATAGGAAGATCTTTTTCATAGTTTCCCGGATATCCCCCGGAGGCAGCAATGACGCAGCAGGCGGCACCCTTGCGAAAGGTAACGGAA
>JBAYOC010000268.1:0-2754 GCA_041678465.1 Anaerovoracaceae bacterium
TCATATTTTGCGGTAGGAAGCAAAGTGGGACTTAAGGAGCTTTTTTGTAGTTTTTTTTCAATCGACTTGATTCCGTCCAACCCATAGGCCGCAAGAATCAGCTGACCAAAGTCGGAGACGTAGTATAGACCGAGGACATCCTCATTCAGGCGGAATGTTTTATTGTTGACATGGTCGTTATTTTTATTGAACTCCATGAAAAGCCTGCCGTTGTCATGGTTGGTCTGCATAGCAGCGCTTACGATAGGGAGAAAAAGCTCGTCAAATTCCATGGGATCTGAAAGGATCTCATAGACAGTTACAAACTCAGGCCGATTCAGCATCATGGCTGCCTCCGCGGCTGAAATCCGGAAGGAGGACCGGCGGGTTGCTTCAGTCACTTTATCGTTAGAAATGGTCATTTCCAGCACGATGAGCTCATATCTTCCGTCAGTATCGATTACAGCCTCGCAAAGATAGGACATAGTGCCGCTTTCATCCATGTATTCCTCAATGACATTTTTACAGAGAGTCGCAGCCATTTTTCCTGCCAGCTGCTCCAGATCGATTTCACCGTTTATCAAATAGGACGCGCCTACCCAGTCTCTTGCAAAGCATCGCATGAGAAAATAGTGGATCAGATGGTAATCCGATAGGATGGGCGTGCAAATTTTGCCGATGACAGCCTGTGTCTCCTTGGGAGACAGCACTACAGGCTCTTTTAGCAGACCTTCATACTCACTGATTGGTTCAGGGAGGGGAACATTCAGCTTTTTACCCTCGGACGCAAAAGATTGCACCAAAAACAAAGCTTCCCGCTGGGTGACCGGAACTTTTTTGCCGCCGAGACCACCGATGAGCCCTTGTTCAAGGATATCAAGTGCGACGGGATCGTCACCCTGAAGGCTTTGGTAAGTGTCCAGGCCATATTCTTCTGCATCAAAATAAAAAAACTGATAAAGGTCTTCGGAATCATCCGGCAAATGGACTTTCCAATGAATGGAGAGTGCAACCACACCCATCAATCGCGTATCCGTAGCATATGCGGATACAAAACTCTGATTACCGGCAGATGCTTTCGGGGTGTCCACGGCGCCGCCTTTTATAAGTTTAAAACTGTGTTTTGTCAAATCAGTACTCCATAGGTTTAATAATATTTTATAAGATTATACCAGTATACCCTATTCTATGCACGATGTGTACGGTTTAATTCACCACGCAGGTTATAGTTTACACCCCGCATCCGCCTACAGAGCGTACCTCTCTAGTAAAACTGTCCCACTAAAATTTGGTTGATTTGAACAATGTTGAGCATAATAGCATATATCTAAGTTATTTTCGGGCCAAATATTGGATATTTGGCCTCAGAATTCTGCTTTTTCACCAGAAAATAGGCCTAAACAAGCCAAGCGATAACTATATTAGGTCTACGAAATTAAAATAAATAGACCCATATCGCGTCTGATGTAGTAATTTTAAGCCTATATGTTGATTATTAAGGCCCGGAATCCTGTTTCAACAGCAGGAAATAGGCATAGACAAGCTACATTATAATGTAATTAGACCTATAAATCGTAGACAAAGCTTTAAGCAAGAGCAGGTGAAATCAATCATAGCAAAACAAATTCACACACAAAACAGGAGAAAATAGGTCTTAACCGTTTATGGAACCCGGTGATTGACAAAAGACAAATATGGGAATATCATATTAAGCGGAAAAAATGAATAAAAACCTTATCGAGAGCGGCTGAGGGATTAGGCCCTGCGAAGCCCGGCAACCTGCCTGTTTTCAGGAACAGTAAAGGTGCCAAGTCCTACAGAATTCATTCTGAAAGATGAGGGGGACGTACGATAACCTTCCTCTTCTAATGAAAATGAAGAGGTTTTTCTTTACTAAGACCCGGAATTGGAGGAAATGAACAAATGAGAAGAAAACTATTTACATCCGAATCAGTAACGGAAGGCCATCCGGATAAGTTGTGCGACCAGATTTCTGATGGGATCCTTGACGCCGTGCTGGAACAGGATCCATATGCCAGAGTTGCAGTGGAAACCACAGCAACAACAGGCATGGCCATGGTCATGGGCGAAATGACCACGGACTGTTATGTGGATATTCCCCGACTGATTCGCAGCGTCATCACAGACATCGGCTATGATAAGGGAGAGTATGGCTTTGATGGAAACACTTGCGCCGTGCTGACCGCCATTGACGAACAATCTTTGGATATTGCCCTTGGAGTGGACAAGGCTATGGAATATAAGGATGGGTCACTTGACGATCAATTGGATACCATCGGTGCGGGAGATCAGGGCATCATGTTCGGCTATGCCTCAGATGAGACACCTGAGCTCATGCCTATGGCTATTTCCTTTGCCCATAAATTAGCCAAGAAGCTGGCAGATGTACGGAAATCCGGAGAATTCCCCTATCTGAGACCTGACGGTAAGACTCAGGTAACGGTGGAATACGAAGACGAAAAGGTGGTACGTATTGACACGGTGCTGATTTCCACCCAGCATGACCCGGATGTGAGTCAGGAACAGATCCGAAAAGACCTGATTGCCAAAGTCATTAAGCCGGTGATTCCACAGGAATTGCTGGATGAAAAGACCAAGTACTTTGTGAATCCTACCGGCAGATTTGTTGTGGGCGGACCCCATGGTGATTCCGGATTAACTGGAAGGAAAATCATTGTGGACACCTACGGCGGTTATGGAAAACACGGAGGCGGTGCCTTTTCGGGAAAAGATCCTACAAAGGTAGACCGATCA
>JBAYOC010000269.1:0-2752 GCA_041678465.1 Anaerovoracaceae bacterium
AATGCCGGGTTCATGTTGATAATGTTGAGATTCTTATCCAGAGTAACAATGCCGTTGGGCGTGGTTTCTATGATACGGTCGGCGCGCTGCTGCGCCAAACGTCGCATATAGGAGACGCACATGTCTGTTTCAGCCATACCTCTAGCTACTGCAATGGCATTGTCTCTGCACGACTTGTATCCGCATGCACCACAATTGAGCTGGGATTGCGGATCACTCTTGCCTGTACTTTCTAAAATCTCCCGGATTTTACTCTCGCTGACCTCGTCTTTATGTAGCGCGCCATCCTGAGGAGCAAATGCGGTACCGTAGTTGATATCTGCTTCTCCTGCTTTCATTTCTTTATTATTCGCTTTTTCGGCATAGGAAATCACAGCCTGCTTCCGGCTGAAGAGATTTTTATCCTTTGGAAAACCCGGTCCGTTTATGCACCCCCCTGCACAGAAGAGAGGCTCCACCACCTGATATTTCCACTCATCGGCAGAAAGATTAAGGATATTTATCACATCTTCAGAGCCGCTGATATGAATCACATCCGGGCTCGTCCCATCGCATTCGATCTCTCCGGTTTTGAGCATGCCTCCCTGGAGGGGAAAAAGCCGCGCCTGGTCCAAAACTCCGAAGCTCTCGAATTCTGATTCAGGGCATTCTTCAAGCAGTATATTTTCTTCTTCCATCCATTGGATCAATTCTGTAAACGTAAGCACCCAATCAATAGCATCCCGATTTTCCGACCTGGCAGCTTCTTGTTTTTTTGCTGCGCATGGTCCGATGAAAACCACTGCCCATTCTTCTCCCAATCGTTTCTTTAACAGTCTTCCGTGGGCTACCATAGGGGATACAACAGGAATCATGGCTCCCATGTGTTCAGGACGATATTTTTCAATGTATTCCACTACAGCAGGGCAGGCTGTGCACAGATTGCCGGAAGTAGTGCTTTTGAAGGATTCTTCCGTTATGAGTTTTGAGCCTTCCGCAGTTTCCGATACATACTGAAACCCCAGCTTCTTTAGGGCAGACGGAAGTCTGTCGCAATTTTCAGCCTCAAAAGCGGCAGCAAAGGAAGGTGCAATGGTGACAGCAACCTTGTGCCCGGATGCAATAAGTTCCTTCACTTGGTCCAAACTGGAGCGGATGGTCTTGGCTCCCTGGGGGCATTCCCGGACGCAGGTGCCGCACTTAACACACAATGAGTCTTCTATGTATGCCTGCCCGTCGGTTACACTGATCGCTTTTACAGGGCACATTCGAACGCAACGATAGCAGTCCTGACAGTTGGCGGTTACTGTATATACTACGTTTTTACTCTCTCTTTTCATAGGCTTCCTCTCTCCTCTTATGTTTATATTATACCCCCCAAACGGAATGGGAATCAAGGTGGCTTTTTTCCTTCCCATTCGATATAATAAATAGAAGAGGAGGTCGGAATCATAGTGAAAAAACGACTATTCAAAGGGCTGGTTCTACCCCTGTTATTGATTTTTGGTGCTTACATAGGTGTTATTTCCTTCGATGAGCTAAACCCGCCGGCGGAGCAAAGCGATGCCTATACGGTGGTTCGCGTTGTGGATGGCGATACGATAATTGTAGACATGGACGGAGTAAAGGAGCGCATCCGTTTTATCGGCCTGGACACACCCGAGTCGGTGCATCCTGACGAAGAGCATAACGTAGAGTACGGAGAAATTGCCGCGGCGTTCACCGCAGAACAGCTAGAAGGCAAAACCGTCACTCTGGAATTTGACGTGGAGAAGCGGGACCAATATGATAGGCTTTTGGCCTATGTGTACCTGGATGGAAAGATGTTTAATAAAACCCTGCTGGAAGAAGGTCATGCGAAAGTGACCACCTACCCGCCTAATGTGCGGTATGTAGACAATTTTACAGCTCTGCAAAAACAGGCGCGGGAAGCCGGCAAAGGTATATGGGCGGAATGACAACAATTCAAATTGCTCTGCGAAGTTTATATTGCGTATTTGTCGTAAAAGGATACTACCTGATCCATTAACTCGATATTCAGATCGAAAAGCTGGGTTTTATCAAGATGGGCATCCATATATTCCGTCTTGATTTCAGCCGTCAATTCCGTGTTTAGAGAATTTACATACTCTTCAAATTGATTGTTAATTTCATTTCTATACACTTTTGATAGATCGGAATAAAATATGTAATCATGTCCCCGGTCTTCATACTTAATAAATGTAAAACGTGAATTGTTCTGATAGGTATTATAAAATCTTTGAAAGTGGTTCTCAAAAGAAACCATTTCATCATCAGCACTATGAATAATCATCACCCCGGCATTCGAGGCCTCAAAGCCATCCATGCAAGTGTAAGAAGCGTTGGTTCCAAATTTCATCCGTTCAATCATAGAGATGTAAGGCATCAATAAGCTCATTTGGTTGCCGGCGATACGCTGTCCTTCTTCCTCAATAATATCAAGGGATTGATTAAAGCCTGCAACCATGGCAACTGCTTTTATATCAGGGTGAACATTCAATACACTACCGGCAGAGTAGGCACCCCAACTGTGCCCGAATAGCATAATTGGTAAGTTATTAAATTCCAAATTGCTTTTTACAAACCGAAGTGCATAGTCGAGATCGATTAAACCTTGTGGAATCCCTCTTACACTATCGCCCTCGCTCTCGCTATTGCCTGTTGCATCGTATGCAAAGACAACATACTCGTTTGATGCAAAGTGGTTTGCAACATCCATATACGAATTATGCCCGCCACCGCCGAGCCCGTG
>JBAYOC010000270.1:0-2745 GCA_041678465.1 Anaerovoracaceae bacterium
AGATTCTCTGAATTCTGCTCTGAAAGACATCGAAGCAGGTAAAGAAGACAGCTGGACCGTCAGCCTCGCCCTGGGTGACATTTCCTTTGACAAGGATGCATTAGCCGGATTGTTGGATGCAATGACCGGGGATTCCGTGGATATTACCATTGAACAGGCTTCCAACAAAGACCTGAGTGCAAAACAACGGGAAGCCACAGGCGACAGGCCGGTATATGATATCAACATTACCAGCGGCAAGAAGAACATTTCGCAGTTTGGCGGCAAACTAACCATTTCATTGCCATACACACTGAAAGAAGGGGAGCGTCCATCGGGCATCGTTGTATATCATCTAGATGCCGAAGGGAATTTAGTGCCGATGAAGGGGGCTTATGATCCGGTTGCCGGTAAGATTGTGTTCACCGTAGACCACTTATCCTATTTTGTGATAGGATATGATGAAGCCCTGGCAAAATGGCCTTTCATAGATGTGGCTGAGGATGACAGCGTCAATTGGTTCTACAGCCCGGTGAAATTCGTCTA
Source organism: Anaerovoracaceae bacterium (assembly GCA_041678465.1). GTDB lineage: Bacteria > Bacillota > Clostridia > Peptostreptococcales > Anaerovoracaceae > UBA1426. The sequence continues at coordinate 526 of JBAYOC010000270.1, forward strand.
TGAACGCGGTATATTCAGCGGAACCGGTGCGAACACCTTTTCACCCAACAGCCCGCTTACCCGTTCCATGCTTGCATCTGTCCTCGCTAGAATGAGTGGAGCGGACCTTGCTGGCTACGAAGAGGTGTCCTTTGGGGATGTGGCCATAAACAGCTGGTACGGACCTTCTGTGGCCTGGGCGAAAGAAACAGGCATTGTCAGCGGTTATGCCAATAAGGACGGAAGTTATGACTTTAGGCCTGATGCTAAGATTAGCAGACAGGACATCGCTGTGATGCTCAATAACTATAATGAAAAGGTAACAAAGAAAGCTTATAGCCAGACCGCCTCGACTGTGACCTTTACCGACCATAAGCAAATTGCCGAATATGCTAAGACTGCCGTTTTAGCCATGCAGCAGGCGGGCATTATCAACGGAATAAAGAATGCGGACGGCAGCTTCCGCTTCCAACCGATCAATAATGCAACAAGGGCAGAAGCAGCAACTATGATTTACAACATGCTTATTAACAAGTGAGCTTCAATAGAATAACCAGAGGGTCTGTCCCCCTGGGGGCGCCGTAGACTCCATCCAGCTAAAGCTGGGGAGTCCTGACATAGCACCTACCGGACACTTGCTGCACAAATGTGGTTAGGTGCGTAAAATCAACCACGGGGTCTGTCCCCGTGGTTGGTAAAGGAGTAAGATTGAAAGATACGTTTTCCACCTATCACCCTATCGTCAATTTCACATTTTTCTGTGCTGTGATCAGTTTCAGCATGGTTTTTTTGCATCCTGTTTTTTTGATCATCTCTATGTCGGGTGCCTTTGTCTATGCTGTCAGCCTGAACGGCAGGAGAACCTTGAAATTTGCATTGATTTTCCTGCTGCCTATGATGCTCATCGCCGGTGCAGTGAATCCCTTGTTCAATCACAGGGGAGTAACGATCCTTCGATACATTGGGGACAATCCCTTGACCCTGGAATCCATACTATATGGTGTGGCTATTGCCCTTATGTTCGGCGCTGTGATCCTGTGGTTTTCCTGCGTCAACGTGGTCATGACCTCGGATAAACTCATGTACCTTTTCGGGCGGTTGATGCCGTCCTTGTCCATGATCTTTTCTATGGTTTTGCGGTTTGTACCCAAATTCAAGGCGCAGATTCGATTGATTTCCAACAGCCAGAAGTGTATAGGCAGGGATATCTCCGATGGAACCCTGCGGGAGAGGGCAAGCCACGGAATCAAAATTCTTTCCGTCATGATCAGCTGGGCCTTGGAGAACGCCATCGACACCGCTGATTCCATGAGATCCAGAGGCTACGGCTTGCCGGGAAGAAGCAGCTTTGGCATTTACCGCTTTGATAGTCGGGACAGGGTGGCCCTTATCTTTTTTGGTCTGCTAATTCTGCTTGTGTTTTCAGGAGGAGTGGCAGGAGAAAACAACATTCAATATTTCCCCTCAATCAGTACGGGGACCGTTACTATATTCAGTTTATCTATTTTCACCGGCTACACTTTGCTCTGTTTTGCGCCTGTGATAATCAATGTTTGGGAGGCTATTAAGTGGCGACGTTTGCAATCAAAGATCTGAGCTTTACATATCCTGAAAGAGAACAACCTGCTCTGTCCAACATTAGTTTTGAGGTGGGGTATGGTGAATTTGTCGTAGTTTGCGGACAGACCGGCTGCGGCAAGAGCACCCTGCTGCGGAACTTAAAGACTGTGCTCGCTCCCCACGGCAAGCGAGAAGGAGAGATCCTCTTTTACGGTCGCCCAATGGAGACTATCAGCGATCGGGAACAGGCCTCCCGCATCGGCTACGTGCTCCAAAACCCCGACAATCAGATCGTTACGGATAAAGTGTGGCATGAACTGGCCTTTGGACTGGAAAGCCTGGGCTATGATACAAAGGTCATCCGACTGCGGGTAGCGGAAATGGCAAGCTTCTTCGGTATACAAAGCTGGTTTATGCGGGATGTTTCCCAGCTCTCCGGGGGACAAAAGCAGACCTTGAACCTGGCCTCCGTTATGGCCATGCAGCCGGATGTACTCATATTGGATGAGCCCACTGCCCAACTGGACCCCATTGCGGCTGCGGATTTTCTTGAAACAGTGAAGAAGATCAACCGGGAAATCGGTACGACTATTATAATTACGGAGCACAGACTGGAGGACGTGTTCCCCATGGCGGATCGAGTAGTCCTCATGGACAGAGGCCGGATATTAGTAGACGATA
>JBAYOC010000271.1:0-2731 GCA_041678465.1 Anaerovoracaceae bacterium
ATTGCCATCCTTTGGGGCAACATTGCCAAGGACGGGTGTGTTGTGAAGCGCTCTGCTGTAGCGGAGGAAATGCTGGTCCACAGTGGGCCCGCACGTGTTTTTGACAGCGAGGATGAAGCCATAGCTATGATCTTCGACGGGAAGATTATCTCCGGCGATGTAGTGGTCATTCGCTATGAAGGACCAAAAGGCGGCCCCGGCATGCGGGAAATGCTTGGTCCCACCGCCGCTCTAGCCGGTATGAAGCTGGATAAGAGCGTTGCTCTCATCACCGACGGTCGATTCAGCGGTGCCTCAAGAGGAGCTTCCATCGGCCACGTTTCACCGGAAGCTGCTTCCGGAGGTGAAATTGGTCTGATTCGTGAAGGCGATATCATCGATATCGACATTCCGGAAAACCGCATCAATCTGAGGATTTCCGATGAAGAGCTGGCGCAGAGAAAAGAAAATTGGAAACCCAATGAAGCCAAACCCCTTAACGGCTGGCTGTCGCGCTATGCCAGGTTAGTATCCTCGGCAAACACCGGAGCAGTGCTCCGCTAAAAGAACAGTACAACAAAAAGGAACAGCGTCCCATCGGGGCGCTGTTTTTTTCAAGTTTTAACGCGGTTTTCGGATAATAATATTAATAATGGGCAAGAACGTTCTGCATATGACGAACATACGCAAATGTATTCGCTTTCTTGTTACATTTTTTGACCTTGAATCCTTGTTTTCTACCACACCCCTTCTATAATTAAGATACGTTCTAAAATATTTGTAGCAGACAGGGAGACACGGAGGAAAATGATGAATCAGAAGAAGATAGCAATTATTATGGGAAGCGACAGCGATTACCCCATCGTAAAAAATTCCGAGCCCATATTGAGGGATCTTGATATACCTTACGTAATCAGAATTATGTCTGCCCATCGGACACCGGACCTGGTCAGCGCTTTTGCAATAGGTGCCGCAGACGAAGGTTTTGGTGCCATTATTGCAGCTGCGGGAAAAGCAGCTCACCTGGCCGGCGTCATTGCCGCCCACACCAACCTTCCTGTTATTGGAATCCCCATCAAGTCTTCTGCTTTCGGAGGATTGGACGCCCTTCTTTCCACAGTTCAAATGCCAAAAGGCGTTCCCGTAGCTACCGTTGCCGTTGATGGAGCAGAAAATGCGGCCATTCTTGCTGCGCAAATTTTAGCCGTCGGAAATCCATCCATAGCAGAAAAACTTATGAAGCTCCGCCTGCAGATGAAGGAAGATGTCATCGCCAAAGATCAACAAATGCTAAGTGGCATTGGAGGAAAATAAATGTATCAGATAGAGGACAATTTGCATGAGGAATGCGGCGTCTTCGGTATACGCAGCAACAGTGGCGCTGATGTGGTGAACAACGTCTATCACGGCCTTTTCGCCCTGCAGCACCGCGGACAAGAGAGCTGCGGTATCGCCATCAACGACGATGGAATCATCACCGGACATAAGGGACTCGGCCTGATTAGCGAAGTCTTTACCAGAGATGTTGTGGAAAAGCTACCTCTTGGAAACATGGCCATCGGGCATTGCAATTACAACACGGCAGAGAATAATTCCGTTATTAACGCCCAGCCCCTGGTCATTCGCCATATCAAAGGAACCATGGCAATCGCTCACAATGGCAGCCTCACCAACGCCACTGCGCTGAAAGAGGAATTGGAACTCACCGGCGCCATCTTCCATACCACAAGTGATGCGGAAGTAATTTCCTATATAATTATCCGAGAGCGGCTTACATCCTCTTCAATAGAAGAAGCCATCAGCCGTGCAATGGAAAAAATACAGGGTGCATACTCTCTGGTAATCATGTCCCCAAAAAAGCTCATCGCTGTTCGTGACCCCTTGGGATTTCGCCCTCTCTGCATCGGGAAAGCCGGTGAGGATTACATCATCGCCTCGGAGAGCTGCGCTCTGGACAGCGTGGGTGCAGAATTTATCCGCGACGTAAAGCCCGGGGAAATTGTGATTATCGATACCGAAGGAATGCGCAGCGTAGAAGACCATTGCAAACCGGGTAAGAAGTCTGCCTGCGTCTTTGAGTTTATCTATTTCGCCCGCCCTGATTCCGTCATTGACGGCAGTTGTGTTCACACCGCCCGCCAGCGCGCAGGAGCTTTCCTGTCCCTGGAGCATCCCGTTCAAGCCGATGTGGTCATCGGCGTCCCGGATTCCGGAATCGATGCAGCTCTGGGTTATTCCAAGCAGTCGGGAATTCCTTACGACGTGGGCTTTATTAAGAACAAATATATTGGAAGGACTTTTATTCAACCCTTTCAACCCCAACGGGATAATACTCTGCGCATAAAGTTGAATCCCATCTCCTCTACCGTAAGGGGGAAACGGGTCATCCTCATCGACGATTCCATCGTCCGGGGCACTACCAGCAAGCGCATCGTCAGATTGTTGCGGGAAGCCGGAGCAAAGGAAATCCATATGCGAATCTCATCGCCACCCTTCCTACATCCCTGTTATTTCGGAACAGATATCAAGTCCCGAGAAAGCCTCATAGCAGCCAATCACAGCATAAAGGAAATTGCAGAAATCATTGGTGTGGATTCCCTCGGATTTCTTGGCGTTGACAATGTGACCAAGCTGGCGGACAATCCTTCCCTGGAGTTCTGCACTTCCTGCTTCACCGGTCGCTACCCCATCCCGGTCCCCGATACCACGGAAGAGGAGAAGTTCAGTCATAAAATCGGAGAGAATTCGGATG
>JBAYOC010000272.1:0-2725 GCA_041678465.1 Anaerovoracaceae bacterium
GGCAAATCCTTGTTGCTTTCCAACCGCAAAAGCAACAAGAAATTAGAGTTTAAGCAAATCCTTGTTGCTTTCCAACCGCAAAAGCAACAAGAAATTAGAGTTTAAGCAGATTCTTGTTGCTTTCCAGCCCTGGAGGCAACAACAGTTCCAATTTCAAGCTAAAATCTTGCTGCCTTTAAGCAAATACCATAAGACAAATATAGTTCTGTCTGCCAGCACCCTGAGTGGAAAAAACGTTGCCCGCTATGAAAGGCAACGTTTTCCCAGTCCATATCAACGACCGTTTGACCCTCAGTCAAACGCACATTACGCTTACTTAGTTAGAAGACAAATCCTGCCACTAGGAAGCAGATTGCCGACAGCAATGCTGCAAGAATCCCAAAGGGAGCCTGTGTAAGAGCATGGTCGAAGTTGTTGCAACCGGTCGCCGCAGAGGTCAGAACCGTAGCATCGGAATAGAAGCACACGTGGCTTCCGAAAACTCCTGCAGAAAGAACTGCAGCCACCGCTAGCGGCATGTTCACATCCATTCCCATAGCCAGAGGAATGACGATGGGGAAGGCAATGACATACATACCCCAGTTGGTACCGGTGATAAATTCCGTGACCGCCAGAACTCCAAAGATGGTTACCGGCATTAAAGCGGGCGTCATATATTGGGAGGCTGAAGTAATCACGTAGTATGTAAATCCGATCTGGTCGTTGACTTCAGCAAACAGGAAGGCAAGCACCATGAGCATCAGTGGTAGGATCATGTTTTTTAGCCCTTGCAGAGATACATCAGTAAACTCTTCCGCTGTCATGATGTTTTGCGCCAGATAGAATACGAACATAAAGGCCAAGGTAATGAGCACGCCCATCTGCATATCCACATCAAAATAGATGGTTGCGCCAACCAGTACGGCAATGGGGAGCAAGAAATTCATAATTTTGGGGTTATCGGGAAGGATCGCATCTGTCAATCCGGCCTTGATGTCGATCTTCTCAGAACCCGGAGGAGCAAGAGCGCCACCGTCCTTTACGCGTTGCTCTGCTTTTTTCATAGGTCCAAAAATAGGAATAACACCTAGGATGACCAGGGGAACTACTGCTAAGGCAATCCAGCCATAGAAGTTAAATGGGATTGTTTTAATGAAGTAAATCAGCCCATCTCCTTCGGGAGCCCAGCCGTTGACTTCAAGGAGCCGCCCGGCAAAAACCGCCCATGTGGTAATGGGTATCACTACGCAAGCAGGAGCCGCAGTTGAGTCTACAACATAGGCAAGAAACTCTCTAGGCACTTTGTGCTTGTCGGTGAGAGGAGCCATGCACGAGCCTACTGTCAGGGAGTTCAAGTAGTCATCGATGAAAATAACAAGCCCTAGGATCCATGTCCATATGAGGGCAGATTTTCTCGTCTTTGCTCTCTTGGATACCCATTCACCAAAGGCAAAAGCGCCTCCCGCCCTTTCAATCAGGGAAATGATGCTGCCCATAAGGCCACAGACGATAATAAGCCAGGCAATATCTTCGTTCATCATGACATCCAGTAAGGACCCACTGAATGATCCCAGCGTATCACCCTGAGACACCATTATGAATCCCATAATGGAAGCCAGAGTCAGTGCCTCCAGAATCCTCTTTGTCACGAAAATATAAATGATCAGAAATATGGCTGGTATAAGGGATGCCGCTCCGAAATTTGCCGGGTCATCCGGTAGAAATGTTGTGAGCAGCCATGTGATGCCTACAATCACGACGACCGCTATTAGAGACCTTCTCCCATTAAAGATTCTAATCTCTTCCTGCAATTGCTTTACCATTTTACCCCACCTTTATAGTTATTTCGTTTTGTAATTTTCCAAACGATGGGGGTATTATAATTTGTTTTTAGAACCTTTGCAATTAGAATATTTTTTTAACGATAAAATGAAAATGACCCATCTGGCTTTTGTTGCTGAATGGGTCAGTCTCAGGCCTAATGCTTGTTTAGTTTACAATGTAACAGGAGCGAATCTGAGTGCTGCCCTTGGTGTCTACATATACTTTGTAGTCTCCGACTGAATATGTCCCCGCTACGTTATTATTGATCTTAAGCGTTGCTGTGATTACATTTTCTTTGCCGTTAGAGTAATGCTCCGTGATGTTTATAGTGAGTTCATTCTGGTTTCCTTTTAGCTTTTTGACAGAAGCTAACGGGGTTACGTTAACCGTCATTTGGAAGGACTTATAAACACCCTCACGAATAGCGACACTTTGCCGCATCTGCCTGAAAAGGCTGATGCCGGAATTGTAGTTTCATAGAGTCTCGCCCTCTTCAATTTCATTTTCCTGCTCATAGTAGTAGGAATAGTCTACGCCCTTCATATAGACTTCGCGGTCATTGATTTTATCCGTCAAGGCATTTTTTAATAAAAACTTTATCCGCTTCGTATCCATTGTGCTTTCACGCATTGCATCAAGGTAGTCTTTTTTATTGATTTTGCTCCAGTCCACGCAAAGCCGCAGGTTCTTTTTCAAAATCAGGTCAAGCCAAATGCGCGTGCTTCTGCCGTTGCCTTCCATAAACGGATGGGCAACGTTCATCTCGACGTATTTGTCGGCGATCTCCTCGAAAGTGGTTTCAGGCATTTTCTCAATCCTTTTCAGCGTATTATCCAAAAACTGTGCAGGCGCAAATCGAAAGCCTCCCTTTACAATATTGAGCTCGCGGATTTGTCCTGCAAAATCATACAAACCACCAAAC
>JBAYOC010000273.1:0-2719 GCA_041678465.1 Anaerovoracaceae bacterium
CAGTATGGTGCCTTTTGGAGTCCTGAGTTCGGCTCCCTCGCTGCTCCCCCATTGCTTTGAAAGTTGGTAATCCCCTTCCTCTGTTTCCAGTGTCAGAGTACCGTCTATGTAATCCCCTGCGGGCCTGGGAAGGAATCTGAAAAAGAAGTCCTTTCCTGCCCTCGAACTCTGTTTGAGCCTGATGTCAGTGAAAAGTGTGGAGAAGATGCCTTCTACCACGGTGCTCTTCCCCGATTCGTTGGGTCCCAGGAGCACGTTTAAGCCTTCCGTAAACTCCAGTTCCGCGTCCTTTAATCCGGCGAACCTGCTACAACCATAAGTTTTAATGCGCATTCTAGTCCCTCCCCAATAGATCGTATGCCATCTGCAAGGCCTCCTCGTCGTGCATAAGGCCTTTCAAAAATTCATGGGGGAAAGAGCCCTCTCGGAACTCTCTTGAGATGATCTCATCGCTGATTTTAATCTTCAATTTTGAATCCTCAATGTCCAGGTAAAAAAGCTCCTTTTCCAGTTTGCTGTAAAACTCGCCGAGGCCATCATAGGCTTCCTTGGAGATATTCCCCGAAAGGCTCAACCTTACGGCCTTCTTTTCCGGGCAATCCTTTAAGACCCGGTCACTGATGCGGTCAAAGTCGTCTTCGTTCTGCAAGAGATAAGCATCATCGATAAATCTGTAATTCCCCGTGGCAACCATTTCTGCGCTTACCTTATCCTTCATTAATTCTATAAACCAAGCGGAGCCTTCCCCTTTGTAGTCCATGCCATCGGGTTCCGGTGTGCCGGCGTTGAAGATCTTATGATTATGAACTTTTTCCCCGGTTGGCCAGTTCACATGGGTATGCCCCATGAGCCACAGATCTACCGGAATGGCACCCAGCTCGCTCATGGACATATAATAATAGTTTCCTTCCATGTCAGGAGATAAGCCCTCTAAGGAGCCGTGGCCGATACCTATATGGAAGCCTTCGTCCTCTGTCAGCCCTTCATCTTTGATCCAGCCCAGGCTGTTCTCCGTTGAGTGCTTGCTATGGCAGGGAGCGGGATAAACGGTCACATCCAGGTCGTAGTCCCTGAGGTTGTAGGGCCTCTCTTCGTTGAGGAGCAGGATGTTGTCAGCGGTGTTCTGAGAAAAGTCCTTCCACAAGTCTATGGCCCCGTTGTCGTAATCGTGGTTGCCCGGAAGCACCAGGAGGCAGGAGCCCTCGAACTTATTCAAAATGGATGCCGCCCTGCTGATATCCCTCTTTGCCAGCTGTATGGCATTGAAAAGATCCCCGGCAATGACGAAGATGTCGGCCTTGAGATCTCCCGCCGTGCTTATCATGCGCTCCAGAGCTTCAAACCTGGCTTCTGATAGGCAGCTTTTCACTTGGTCGGGATAGTTGTTGAACTTCATTCCCAGGTGAATGTCGCTTGTGTGGAATATTTTTATCGGCATTTTTGCTGTGTCCTCCTCAACCCTATTTCTCTTCGCAAACGCTTTTAATAAAGTCTTCAAAATCCCCTATGATTTTCTTCATATCCGCGGACGCATCGTCAAGGGCCAGCCCATAGAAGGGAGGAACTTTTATATTTCTTTCTTCCATTTCTTTGATCAGTTCCTCGATGTAGACTCCGGAGCCTTCCACTAAAGCTTTATTATAATCAAGGTCAACAGGGGGCCCTCCCCAGTTTTCATCCCAACTGGTCAGCTCATATCCGCAGGTGGGAGAGCCATCGCAGCACAACACGCCTACGGTCTCATAGTTAACCTGCTCATAAGCAACCATATAATCCACTATCTGTTTTGCCAGATTGCGACAAAAGGGCCTAAACCCCACATTGTCGTATAGATTCTTCGTGGCCCACCAGCGCTGCACTCCTAAGTAGAGGGTTTCGGGACATTGCATTTGCATAACACCAAGACCGTATTTATTTATAGTGTCTAGTACCTCCTTGCACATTCCCGGATAGCGGGCAAGGCCCATTACCTTATTATTTGTATTCAGCAAACAACTGGCTACAAACACAACCTTTTTGCTCCTTGCGTCTTCCATTCTGCCTTTCATTTTGTACCTCCTTTAATTGTACGAAGGATCGCCTTCCGACGGATTCAAACTCATCTTGAAACCATCCCATTTTTGTCATGAGCGTCAAAACTTATGATTGCAATGCATTCCATGGCCTCAGTCACATAAGTGTCAAACGCCTTTATCGACACCATTATCTTTGTAACATCTTGCCCACTTAGTTCTACTTTTTTCTTTTCCCCGCTGTTATCAGTTGCTTATTATGTAAGCTTGTTTGTTTTTTTAAGATATTTTGCCGGTATTGGTTTTTCCAAGTTCCAAATTATGCTCATTGGCTTTGAGCCTTCGTGTCGCTCATAATTTGCCAAACCCAGGAGTGTAAAGGGCGCCGTTCCTGCAATATCATTCTGAAATTCCCGGACAAACAATAAAACCTTGCTTCCCCGCTTTTTATGGTTTATATACCTTTGTCCAGTAGGAGAACTTTCGGAAGTAGTGCTTTGGCTTTGCCAATGAAACGAATTCTCGTTAATAGAGTAATCCCTATACATTGTTGTAGGGGAATAGCGTCCTTCGACCTTGTTTAATGTGTTAATGAAAACATCAAGTTTCTTTTCCGAGAACCATTTTACTCCTTGCCTCATAGCTGCTGGGTTTGGATCATCCAGAGCTACCATTATCTGATTCTTGGTATAACTGCAGTGAAGGTC
>JBAYOC010000274.1:0-2708 GCA_041678465.1 Anaerovoracaceae bacterium
AAAAAATGGAGGAGAAAGAAATGATTAAAATTGCTGTTGCAAGTGAAGATGAAATGGTTACGGAGCACTTTGGACATTGCGTCAACTTCAATGTTTTTGAAGCCGAAAACAACCAAATTGTTAAGAGTGAATCAATTTCAAACCCTGGGCATAAACCCGGCTTCCTTCCGAACTATCTCAATGACATGGGGGTAAACGTGGTTATCTCAGGTGGTATGGGTGGCGGAGCCATTGACATATTCAATGCAAAAAATATAGAGGTTATAGTTGGCGCAAGTGGTAATGCCAAAGCAGCCGCAGAAGCATATTTACAGGGTTCACTAAAATCCACCGGATCTGTTTGCCATGAGCACAAGCATCACGATGAATGCGGCGAATAAGGAGAACAGGCATGAGCCAAGAAATATCAACTGAAATGAGAAACAAAGCAGGGAATTATTTCAAAGAAGGGTACAATTGTGCGGAAGCAATATTTTTAACCTATCGTGAGTTGCTTGCTCCAGAGATGGACCCTGCCTTGGTGAGCCTGTTTACGGGATTCGGCAGTGGGGTAGGAGAATCCGGATGCATGTGCGGCGCCCTGACTGGTTCCATCGCAGCGTTAAATATGCTGAAGGGAAGAACATCAAACCAGGTGTCGCGGGACGAAGCCTATCAGCTGGCCCGAGAGTTTACAGAAAAATTCACGGAAAAGTATGGCGTGACATGCTGTCGTGTGCTGAATCCACATCCTTTTGAGACCAGAGAACATTTGATAAACTGCCTCAAGATTACAGGAAACACCAGCAAAATGCTGATGGAATTCCTGGAAGAGAAAGGTTTCAACGAATGAAATAAGGAGGTAATGTAATGACGAAATATGTGTGTTCTATTTGTGGATTCATCTATGACGAAGCAAATGGAATCCCGGAAGCAGGTATTGCACCTGGTACAGCATGGGCTGATTTGCCGGAGGATTGGATTTGCCCTCTCTGTGCAGCAGAAAAGAGTGAATTTAATAAACAGGGTGAGTCTGCCACTTCTGAAGTAAAGAAACCAATATCTACAATTGAGCCATCAACAGACATGAAGGCGATGTCTCCGCTGGAGATTAGTGCACTTTGCACGAACCTGGCACGTGGATGTGAAAAGCAGTACAAGCCGGAGGAAGCCGCCCTTTATAATGATTTGGCAAAGTACTTTAAGGATGCATCAGCACCGGCCAAAGATCCGGACTTTAACCAGTTGATTGCGCTGATTGAAAAAGACCTTGAGGAAGGTTTCCCAAATGCAAATGCCACCGCAGAGGATGCGAAGGATCGAGGTGCACTTCGTGCTCTGGTCTGGAGCGAGAAGGTTACTCGTATTTTGAAGTCGCTTTTGGCCAGGTATGAGAAAGAGGGCGACGCAATGTTAGAAAATACAGGTGTTTATGTTTGTACTATCTGTGGCTTTGTCTACATAGGGGATACCCTGCCGGAAATTTGTCCGGTTTGCAAGGTTCCAAATTGGAAATTTGAAAAGATCGAAGGGAGGTCATGAGAATGTCTAAGAAATATGCAGTAAGAAATATACGATTGTGCACCAAAGACTGCTTGTGCCTCTACGTTTGCCCTACCGGAGCAGCAGACACTGAGAACAGTATAATTGATGTTGCGAAATGCATTGGTTGCGGGGATTGCGCAGATGCCTGTCCATCCGGGGCGATTTCTATGGTACCCGAAGAATACCCACCCCAACAATCGAAGACGGAAGGGGTTGTGAGTTCACTTAATGCGCTTCTACGAAGCAAGGCGGAGCAAGAGAACATAGCTACCGGATTATCCGGTAAACTAGCTATCGCTATGGAGAAATCCAACCATATCATGGCGGAAGATATTATCCGTGAAGCAGGATATATGCTTCCACAGAGCGAAAATGCCATGGCTTTTCTCCAATCACTCCTTGATAAAGAGCAACCGGAAGGCTTTCCCAAAGAGGCTGTAGAGAAATTAGTAATAGCTTTTAACAAAAATAAGGAGGACAAAAAGGTGAGTGAAAACAAAACATTTGATAACTTGATGGCAGCATTCACTGGAGAAGCCGAAGCAAACAGAAAGTATACAGCCTATGCCAAGAAAGCTGAAAAAGACGGAAAAATGAATGCGGCAAAACTCTTTAGGGCTGCGGCTGATGCGGAAACCCTTCATGCTTTAAAGCATTTTGAAGTGGCGGGTAAAATCGGTTCAACAGTTGATAACCTGAAAGACGGAGTTGCAGGTGAAACCTATGAATATAAGGAGATGTATCCCGATTTCGTAAAAGAAGCTGAAGCGGCAGGGAACAAAGCCGCGCTCATGTCCTTTACCTTCGCGATGAAAGCAGAAGAAGTTCATGCCGGCCTTTATCAAGATGCATTAGAAAACCTTGACCATACAGAGGAAGTATTTTACTATCTCTGCCCGGTTTGCGGAAATATTGAAAAATATGTTCCGGAAAAATGTAGCATTTGTGGTATCCCGGGGGATAAATTTATTAAGTACTAAAATTAGCAAATCTGTCGAACCAATCCAGTGCCATCTATTGATAAAGCTTTATCGGTAGATGGTATTCTTTGTTTGAGATGTTCATAAATGTTTTATGAACATGCCATCATAGTTGATCCTATCCAAGTCAAATAACATTTTCCTTACTAATTATGAGCATATCAAGCCTATCTTAACAGATGAAGCATAGGTTAAAATGTAATA
>JBAYOC010000275.1:0-2708 GCA_041678465.1 Anaerovoracaceae bacterium
AAGGGGATAATCCATGCTGTCATCGTCCATTCGGATAAATTGGGTAAACTCTGTCTTACAGCTGTAGGGTACCGGGCAACCATCGCTTCGATACAGGAGGTTCAAATATACAGATACGTTGATCATGGCTTTTTCGCCGCTGACCTGCTTATGGTTTTCAACTAAGTTTACATTGAAGCAGAGGATTTTATCGATCTCCGGAGCTCCCTCCCTGAGCCGGATTTCCTCAGTCACCTCCATGATTTCAGTCTTGCGCATGGCGATATCTGTAAACTGTATCTCGTCATGCAATATTTGAAGCTCTTCTTTTTCAATACCTTCAAAGAGTTCAAACTCTCTCTCGCAGTACTCCCGCATACCGACCTCGATGGCTGCGCGAACTCTGAACTTCCTTTCGTTGATTCGATCCCATTCTAAGGAACGAACATCTGCACTCAGGGCTATGGCGGCGTTCGGGTCACCTTTTATCATGCAATCTTCCCGAAACAAAAGCTTCGTATCCAGAGAAACGATAATGGGTTCCTCTTGGTCATTTTCAGCCCTATACAATGCCTGTGCCTTTAGATCTCCTGTTACGCGAATAGATTGTATTCCATGGGCACCTGTGGACACGTTCCGCTCCGCCAGCTGGCAGGTTCCTTCTACGCTGAGCATTTGAGCCATGTCCGGCTTGGTATCCGGAATCAAAATATCTTCTTCTACATGAATAATAACGGGATTGCGCTTTCGAAAGTCTGTATATCTTACTTTTTTGCTTTGCTGCCTGTCTGCGACTGTTTCTGCTTTAATTGGTAAAGGTTTTTGAGGCATGTAAACCGGCACGGCCACCGCAACGGGTGCTGCAGGTTCCCCATCCATATCGGTCGGCATTTCAGCAATTACGGGCTCAACTTCCGTTAGTTCTGCGACCACCGGTTCCGCTACGGGTGCTTCTATTGGCGTCTCCGCAAGCACCGGTTCTGCTTCAGGCAGTTCCGTTGGTGCCTCAGCGACCACCGGTTCCGCTTCGGGCAGTTCCGTTGGTGCCTCAGCGACCACCGGTTCCGCTTCGGCCACCTCTGTCGGCACCTCAGCAACGACTGCTTGCGCTTGCTCTTGTTCTTCTGTTGTTGCCCTTTGTCTCATGGACTCGAACAGTTTATCATATACCGTCGGATCAAATGTAGACGCTGGCTTCGCAGGTTGCAGCGCAAAATCCGGAATCTTTTCTCCGTCTAAGAAATCCTTCTTGTATTCCATGGTTCTCTCCCCCTTTAAGTCGACGGTCGAGAGGCATTGGACAGTCCCGCCTCTGCTGTAATAGTCTATTCAAGGGAAAGTTTTATTATGACAATGAAGTTGTCACCAGAAAGGTGTTTGAATGCGTGTGTTCAATTGCTCTGTGAATAAATCCTGCTATTTCTTTATCCTGCGTAATAGCAAAAACAGTAGGGCCGCTGCCGCTCATCATGATTTTTGCACCTGACCCCATGGATTCCATTTGTTGAATCAGCTCGGCAATCACCGGGTATTTCTTAGTGGTGACCTCTTGAAGAATATTGTACATGGCGGCCTTTACAATAGTAAAACGCTGTTGCTGCAAGCCTTGGAGCAAGCGGCCGGTGTCAGGGTGCTTTGCAACCGCTCTCAGGTCCAGGCTTCTGTAAATCTCAGCCGTGGATACCGACATCGGCGGCTTTAAAAGCACCACATAGGCCATAAGAGGAGGAAGTGGTGTTAATTCCTCTCCGATTCCCCGAGCAAGAGCACAAGTGGAAACCTCTTCATTCATGACGCCCAAGGCCCTGTCCTTTGCCGCCTGCCCCATGACACAAAAAGGCACGTCCGCCCCCAGTTTCACACCGATTTCCATCAGCTGTGAAAGAGACATCCTACACTCCCAGAGAACATTCAGCCCGTGGAGCACCGCTGCTGCATCTGCGCTGCCTCCGGCAAGACCGGCAGCCAAAGGGATGTTTTTCTCAATATGTATTTCAACTAAATTTCCGGCTTTCTCTGGACAATATTCCCTCATAAGATGAACCGCTTTCCAGACGATGTTATCCGACCCGGTTGGCATCACGGCAGAATCGGAAGATATCTTAATTGAAGCGTCGGACCCGTCGCTGTAGCTTCTCACTGTCACGGTATCGTATAAGTCGATTTGCTGTAGCACCATAACCACCTCGTGGTAGCCGTCAGAACGTTTACCGGTCACGTCGATAGAAAGATTGATCTTCGCATATGCGTTACACTTGATTTCCTTCATCACGTTCTCCTCCAGCCAGAGGGACAGACCCCTTGGCTGCTTTTGCCCCCACAGGGACAGACCCCGTGGCTGTTTTAGTTTTTATAGGCTTGGCATTAGACCTTTCCAGCGATCATGCCCCCAAGGGGTCTGTCCCTGTGGGTCTTTTTGCAACCACGGGGTCTGTCCCTGTGGTTGCTTATAGTATAACAAAAACAAGCGGAGATTTCCGCTTGTTTTTAATTTATTGCTTCTATTGACAGTTTTTTGGTGACAATTGTGGAACGTCCCCTCTGTCACTTATCTTTCAACTACAATCGCTGTTCCCTGACCGCCACCGATGCAAAGAGTCGCAAGTCCATACTTGGAATCTCTCTTCTGCATCTCGTAGAGTAACGTGATAAGGATTCTGGCACCGGAAGCTCCGATGGGGTGACCCAGAGCAATGGCTCCGCCGTTTACATCCAATTTGCTGCTGTCA
>JBAYOC010000276.1:0-2702 GCA_041678465.1 Anaerovoracaceae bacterium
CCCATTGAATGGATGCGAACTCATGGTGCCAATGTTCGTGTTGTAGTGCTGGATAATGGCTGGAGTAAAGACGATAATATTCGTCTTTGTGGCAAAAGGAATTTTGTTACTCACACTTCCAATGAAGGTGCTCACGGTCAACATATCTTGCGGGTAATAGGCTGCACAAACCCCGTAACCCCCGGCATCGCTTTTAAGGCATCGCTGTATTGCGGTAAGGTAGTCACCAAATCGCACACCCTTGATCCACTCGTGAACGGTCTAAAATGGGCCTTGGAATTACGAGCACAAGTGCTGAATATGTCACTGGCCTGTGGGCCGCTGCCAGACAAAGCCATTCGTCTTCTTAATGAGTTGGGGTCCATGGGGGCATTGATATTTGCTCCAGTGCCGCATGAATACGATCTCCACGGGCTGATCACACCACCATCTGTTATACCAGTATGTGAGCTCGGTCGGTCTCACGTAGCTATAGGGGCCTCCGACCATTCGATAATCGACCCCGCAATTCGAGGTCCGAGTGTGTCTACAGCCATCCTGAGCGGCGTTGCGGCTTGTGCTAAGGCTTATGACGCAACAATAGACCGCACAAGGTTTTTGGAAGAGCTTAGGAAGCAGGCTCCGCAGGGGACAACTGATCACGGCCTTCGAATGGCGACGTAGGTACGTACTGAGTAGCATTAACCCAAATATCCTGCTCCCCACCCAATCGGTGCTTGATCCGCACCAACGCCTTCGCTTCGACCAGCCCCCCGAGACATTGCTGAACCCACTTCCCGTCATTAACGCCATAAGGGTCGTGAAATTGAATGAGCTCACCTGAAAGCTCTTCGGGCTGTTGAAAGACAGGATGGGGTGGTGAAGCTTCGTTGTAGGATACCTGGGCGTACTTTAATCGCTTGCTTTCAGGCACCAAAGGGTTACTATTCAGGTCGTGCCCGTGATAAATGCCTGCGGGGTCACATTGGCCTGGTGATTGTCCAAACGGGCTGTTATATTTTCCTGTAGTTGGATTGATGAACGGAATAGTGACGCTTACCTGCCACCCATCTCCGTCTTCGTCAGCTTCGGGGAGCCGTTGCCAGTCCATCTGCGTGACTTTCTGATACTCGATAATCGGCCACATATAAAAGCGATCACTGTACGCAGGCTTGGCAGCAGGATGTGTGTACAGGATATAATTGGAGTGGTCTACTCCAAATTCCTCGGCATCAAATTCATCTGAAGGCAACAATTGTTCTGCTAAATCTTTGACTCGATTATCTCGGTATGTCTGCGATTTATCGGGATGAGTGTAATACTCAACGGGCAGCGTACGGCAATATCCAGCCCAGTAGGGACTGTGATGTTTGCCTTCTCGATAGGGACCCGCAATCTTATCACTGGCGTCGTATTTCAGTCCTCTCCGCTGAATATCACTCTGGGCGTCAGCGTCTTGGACTTCCCAGGGTTGAATATAAATTCTTCGCCACAACTCGGTTATCTTGAAATACCATCTGGGAGATCCAACAATGGTATAGTTCTCCTGCTGATTTCTATCCAAGCTTCCAGGTGCCCATTCTTTATTGAGCTGAAACGAGTAAGTTTGCACGCCAGTGAAGGCGTCAGCAGAAGGGCCATTAAAATTATAGCCCATCATGAAAAAGTGCATATGCCCGTAATGGGGCCAAACAGACGGGTCGCCGCCACTGGGGTGAGGTCTGTAATATCGCCATTGATCGTGGTATACCCAATATAACGGATACCACTTAAGTCCACTGCCTTGTATCGCCATTGCCTTTGCCTTTATGAAACATCAATCCTTGCGAATCAACAGAGATTCAATTTGATCAGCTATCATCGGAACAATCTTGTTTAACTCGTCATCGGCGGGCTGGTAGTTGTCTGTCCAATGCAATATGACAAAACCAATAATGTGTTTGCCATTGCATAACGGCATTGTGCTATAGCCAGTCACCATCATTCGCTGAAGGCATTTGGTACAAAACGAATCCAGCATATCTTTGACAGCATGATATTTGGGGTCGTAATTCAGCATGGAATTGATTACTGGAGCGAACTGGCTGACAGGTCGACCGCTGTTGCATGCCTCACAGGACGCCACACCACCTTTGGTTGACTCATGAGTGCAACTCATTCTTTGAATACTGGAACCGGTAAAGAATCTCTCGCCATTATGGAATTGAAAAAGGTTGACTCGTGCGGCATTGGTTTTGAGGCGGAGTTCTGCGAGCAAGTCGTGAATCACAATATCAGTCTTGGAATTGATTTGCAGGGTTTGGGTTTGGTGTTTGAGTTTGAGTTGCTTATGCAAAATCGTCAGCAACTCTCGTGTGGCCCCGATAATCACGCCAAGAAAAAGTATACCTATCATCGAGCCGTATTCGAGTAAGAACTGATAAACTGAATTCATTTCCCCGCCCTATGGTCTAAAGTATCAAAAAAGCATCTGCAACCCCCAAATATAATACGTTAAAACCCTCCCAGAATTCATCTGATAGGCGGGGGAATTGGGACAGGGCTATCCACATGGACCATTAAATAACCATGAAAGCGAGCCTTTAAAACGTCGTCCACCGCACGCCATAACGCCAGCATATGATAGTCTTTTGCGTATGTGGGTTGATTGGATGGGGTACCGGTGAACTGACACACGCCATCGTATTTTGGAGGGACAATTTTTTCATCAACCCACGGTGACC
>JBAYOC010000277.1:0-2688 GCA_041678465.1 Anaerovoracaceae bacterium
AAGAGGCTATGAGGCTCTGCAATGCAATAGGTAATGCTACCCGGCGCAGTGTCCTGTATAAGGATTTTGATTCAATCACTATCGGCTGGTCTGCCGATGGCTCCACTTTTTTCTTATCTGTCAAATTCGTAATACCTATATACATAAAAAGCAACCACAGGGACAGACCCCATGGGGGCAAAAGCAGCCACAGGGACAGACCCCGTGGGGGCAAATTCAACCACAGGGACAGACCCCGTGGGGGCAAAAGCAGCCACGGGGTCTGTCCCTGTGGTTGGGTTTTTATAGAGCTTTTATTATATCTGTGATTCTTTGGCAGGCTTTGCCGTCTCCATAAGGATTCACGGCTTTTGCCATGGCGTTATAAACCTTTTGGTCCGTCAGAAGTTCCTTAGCCAAGGAGTAAATGGTGTCACGCTCCACTCCCGCAAGCTTGACCGTACCGGCCTCCACAGCCTCCGGCCTCTCCGTTTCCCGTCTGACCACCAGAACAGGTTTCCCAAGAGCCGGAGCCTCCTCCTGCATGCCCCCGGAGTCGGTTATGATGAAATGGGATTTGGCCATGAGGTTGACGAATGGTTGATACTGAAGGGGTTGTATCAGGTGCACACGGTCTGTCCCGCCCAGCACTTGGTCTGCCGCCGCCCGAACCTTGGGGTTCAGGTGGACCGGATAGACGATTTCCACATCGTCGTATTCCCGGGCAATGTCCCTGACTGCGCTGAAGATGTTCACCATGTTCTCACCCAGGTTCTCACGCCGGTGGCAGGTCACAGTGATAACCCTGCGGCGATTAAAATCGATACCTTTTAGGGTTTCATCCTCAAATTCGTAGGGCTTCTCAGCTACGGTTAGCAAGGCGTCAATTACGGTGTTCCCCGTTATGAATATCTTGTCGTCGGCGATGCTCTCCTTGAGCAGGTTTTGCCGATTTCTCTCCGTGGGTGCAAAATGGAGTTCCGCCATATGACCGGTGAGAATCCGATTCATCTCTTCCGGGTAGGGTGAATATTTATCGTAGGTTCGCAGGCCCGCTTCCACGTGGCCTACGGGTATTTTCTGATAAAAGGCTGCCAGGGCCGAAGCAAAGGTAGTAGTGGTATCCCCGTGGACCAAAACCATGTCCGGTTGCACTTCTTGAAGCACCTTTTCCATGCCCAGAAGCACATTGGTACTGATCTGGCTGACGCTCTGGTTGGGCTTCATTACGTTTAAGTCAAAGTCCGGGGTCAGTTCAAAAAGGGCAAGAACCTGGTCCAGCATCTCCCTGTGCTGTGCGGTGACGCATACTACAGACTCCAGCCCGGGCTCTTTTTCTAATTGGCGAACCAAGGGGGCCATTTTAATGGCTTCCGGCCTGGTTCCGAATACGGTCAAAATTTTCATTTTATATCCTCATTTTCTGCTGACTCGTTTATTGTAACAGGTGCTTCTTTGGAGTTTCCATTAAAAGGTTTGCCGAAGCCCCGATCCTTCATGAACACATAAACCAATGTAGTGGCGATGACAATGAGAAGCAGGGCATCGATAAAGAGGTCCCGGCTGATAAGAATGGCTGCCACGCCCATTATTCCGCTGATGCAATAGAGGGTCAACACCGTTCGCTTCTGGCCCATACCTACATTCATGATCAAGTGATGCAGGTGGCCTTTGTCGGCTTCCATGATGGGTCTGCCGTTCTTAAGCCGGCGCAGGATGGCCAAAGCGGTATCCAAAATGGGTAGCGCCAATACGAAAATGGGTAAAATTGTCGCTATGACTGTAGCGCTCTTCATAGGGCTCATCACGGAGATGGCTGCAATCATGAAGCCCAGATACAAGGCGCCCCCGTCTCCCATGAAGATCTTTGCCGGATGGAAATTCCAGGGCAAAAACCCAAGGCAGCTGCCGGCCAGTGCCATGAAGGCCATGCATATTTCATATCGACCGTGAATATAGGCGATGTAAGCAATTGCAATCGTTGCGATGAAGGATACTCCCGCTGCCAGCCCGTCTAATCCGTCAATCAGGTTGATGGTATTGGTAATGCCCACGATCCACAGAACTGTCACGATTAGGCTGACAATCCAGGGGAACTCAATCATACCTGCCCCGAAGGGATCGCTGATAAAAGAAATCCTCACAGAGCTGGCAAACAAAATACAGGCACATGCAATCTGCCCCACAAGCTTGACTTTGGCTGACAAGCCACGAATGTCATCTACGATTCCCATGATGAGAATCAGGGTGGCGCCAATGGCGATTCCTGTCATTCGATCATCGATGGTACCCGGAAGGAATAGGGCAATGGCTATCATGCTCCCCAGGTAGATGGCAATGCCGCCGAAGCGAGGCATAGGTTTATTGTGCATCCGTCTGTCATCCTGGGGGATGTCAACGGCACCGATTTTCGGTGCAACTTTTATCGCTAATGGAGTTAAGGCAAAGGCAATAATTAGTGCAGTGAAAAATATTACGAAGATTGCGGATATCATTTTTTCTCTCTTTCCAAAATCTCGACCTTCAAACCTGCTTCATCCAACATTTCCACGGCCAGTTCATCGGGATAGCCGTCTTTAATAACAATGCGGCTAATGCCGGCATTGATAATCATTTTAGCACAAATTACACAGGGTTGGTTGGTACAGTAGAGGGTTCCCCCCGCTATGCTCTGGCCCAGGTGGGCTGCCTGTATTATGGCATTTTGCT
>JBAYOC010000278.1:0-2673 GCA_041678465.1 Anaerovoracaceae bacterium
ATCGCCGTACCGGTAATGATGTCTGTGCTGGAGACTTTAACAAAACTGCTGAAGGGTTAGGATACCAATGGATTACAAAAACATCATTAACGAACAACTGGAATCTATGGATATAGAAGCTCTGGAAGAACTGGCGGGAAGGAGCAATGCCTTCGGGATGTCTGATCTTCGCGTATCGGATATCATTTCCCATCTTGTAAATGGCGAGCCAATCTTCGATATAGACGGCGTAACCGGGTCCGTCGCAGAGTTTTTCTTCAACGAGCTCACATCCAGCATATCTTTAGGCATCCAAATACTGGCCATATGTATTCTAATGGCTCTTATGACCCATCTTTGCACCGCTTTCGGCAGCAGCGCAGCATCTTCAATCGGGGCAATGGCCTGCAGCTGTGCAGTGATTGCCTTGTGTCTGTTCAATTTCCGTGATGTGTATCTGCTCTGCGAAAGCACGATATCGAACATGGCTCTATTTATGCAAGTCCTGATTCCGGTGTTGCTACCTCTTATACTTGCAATAGGAGGCTTCTCCTCGGGAGGCATACTGAGTCCCGCTATCATTACTGCAGTAACTGTTTTTACTACCTTAATCCATAAACTGATACTGCCGCTACTGTTTTTTTCATGTATCTTCATCCTGGGGAACAGTCTTGCGGATAGGGATTATATTAAAAAGCTTGCTTTACTGCTCCGTTCCGCCGCTGTCTTTGTCATCGGACTTTCCGTAACCTTATTCTCCGGTTTGACAGCCATCCAGAGCTTCGTCACAAAGAGTGCCGATGGCATGCTGGTCAAAACAGCCAAGTTTTCTGTAGACAATCTGATTCCAATCGTCGGTGGTTTTGCAGCAGATTCTCTGGACATGGTGCTCAGCTGTACAGCTATCATCAAAAACAGCATCGGTATATTTGGACTAATTGTTATTATCCTTTTGCTGGTGATGCCCTTGATGCAAGTGCTTGCCGTTGCCCTTGTATATAAGGTAACCTCGGCCCTTGTGGAGCCCATCGGAAACAAAGTGATCGCAGACTGTCTAAACGAGATGGGCAATACGGTAATACTGCTGGCCGTAGTGCTGTTTCTCTGCGCGGTTCTCTTTATTGTTTTCATCAGTATACTCATCAGCATCGGCACTACTATTTAGCTACGGCGGACCAACTAATAGAAAAGGAAAGGAGGCAGAATCTTGAAAGATTGGGTATGGAACATTTTTATGATGACGGCTTCACTGGCCTTTGTGGAACTTGTTCTGCCTGAGGGAAATATACAAAAATACTTAAAATTTATATTCTCTCTAATCGTTTTGGCTGTTATCATCTATCCCTTTGGAGAGGTGGTGTCCGAAGGAATCAGCGTTGCTCTTCCAATAACCCAGGAAGGCCAAACCTCCTCACGGTATGAGGAAAATAAGATATTGGACCGTATACTGTCGACTCAGACGCGGCAGTTGGAGGAGTTCTACCGTGAAAAAATGACGGCTGCAGGCAAAGCCGTGGATTCGGATCAAAATCCTGGAATAAGCCTACCTTGGACGGATATATATAGTAATGATGAGGAGGAATCAAATTGAAAGAGAAACTAAAGGATGACAAGTTCGTCAAAAACCTTCTGTATAAGTTCTTGTCCGTCTTAATCATCGCCATTGTGGCTCTTCTCCTTCTCAATGTAATGACGCAGAGCAAGGACGGAAGAACACAAATAATAGATGAAGACGGCGGAGCGGAATACTGGGAGACAACGGCGTCTACATTGGAGGAAAAGAAGCTGGAAAAAATATTGAGCAGTATCAAAGGCGTGGGTGATGTAAGCGTTATGCTCACATATGAAGATGCTGGTACGAGCAAGGATATTTTCTCCAACGAAGAATCGTCAGTCAGCGGTGAAGTGAGGGGTGCCATCATAACCGCGGAAGGAGGGGCCGACGCAGTGGCAAAGCGTAATATTCTGGAAGCTGTCACGGCTTTATTTAATATACCGGTTCAAAATGTAAAGGTCTATGAGAAGATTGAGGAGGGAAATAAATGAACAGATTCCACATGAACAAGAGTTTGAGAAAAAAGACACTGATCTTATTGAGCATGCTGTTCGTCGTTCTGGCCATAGGAGTGATCAATAACAGACTGGCCGAAAGAGATGCATTGACGGCTTCTGAAGATTATGTCAACTATGAACAGGAGCAGATCGATGAGCATGACGGAGAAGTTCTGGTAGACAGCATACAGCTGTCGTCAGTACCGGGTACATCCCCTGACGAAAATAGCGAAGCACCCATTGAGGAAAGCGCTGTAGTCATCACATCAGACGATCTTACAGAACTGGAGAGTGCGGATGCATATTTTGCAGAAATCCGAGCAACTATGGATATGGACCGGGGTGAGATTCTATCCATGTTAACAACGGTCATCGCCGAGAGTGATGCAGGGCCTGAAAAAGATAATGCAACACAGCAGAAATTGCGCATTATAGAGTATATGAATACTGAGAAAGTTATGGAGAACCTAATCGTAAACAAAGGGTTCGCGGAAGCCTTTGTCATCATGACAGACACCTCTGTCAATGTAACGGTTAATAAAGAAGATTTATCCCAGAGCGATGTGGCAAAAATCATTGATGTGGTAATCAGAGAAACGGGAAGATCTGCAGAGCAGGTGGTGATCCAACACAAGTATTAGA
>JBAYOC010000279.1:0-2663 GCA_041678465.1 Anaerovoracaceae bacterium
CGGAATATAGTATTCAGTCATCCAAAATAGCAAAAGAATGGAGATTTGGATGACGGTCAGCTCTGCTTAGCCCCCAGTCCAGTCGGAATATGGTATTCAGTCATCCAAAATAGCAAAAGAATGGAGATTTGGATGACGGTCAGTTCTGCTTAGCCCCCAGTCCAATCGGAATATGGTATTCAGTCATCCAAGATAGAAAAAGAATGGAGATATGGATGACGGTCAGCTCTCGTTAGCCCCCAGTCCAATCAGAATATGGTATTCAGTCATCCAAGATAGCAAAAGAATTCAGATATGGATGAAAAGTCACCTTGGAAAGCCTCTTTCACGATCTGAACATGATACTTAATCATCTAAAACAGGATAATTGTCGGCATTTGGATGACTATTCGCCATTGGGATGACGGCTTGCCGCGGTCGCCCCTCTCACTGCCATGTGGAAAAGAGTTTACTTTATAGATTGACATTATATGTAAAATGGTATATTGTGTAAAAATATAGAGATGGGTTTCACTCGGATCCTCTCTAAGCCGGCATTATACAAATAATGAATACTAACTGGAGATTGCAATATGGACACAAGTAGGTCAATAGAACAATTGCGTAAAGCGAATACGAATTATCGAGAGCTGATCATTCGTTTTGAAGAAGAGTTGAAACGAATGCCGGAAGGTAGCCTTAATTGTAAAAGGAAGAATGGATTTGTATATTTTTATCATTATATTGCGGCAGGAAATGGTGAAAGAAAACTAAGGTATATTTCTCGTAATGAAGACCAGCTTATAACTAATCTGAACCGCAAGCGATTTATACAGTTAAGCATAACCAGACTGCGGAACAATGTCAGAGCCTTAGAAAGGTTTTTAAAGGTGTTTAGACCATATAGTGCAACTGACATATTATCCGAACTCCCTGTCGCCTCCAGTGCTATTGGCTATACTATGCAGAAAGATGATTGCATTGACTGGGAAAAGGAAGAGTACGATACAAGTAAACTTTATCCTGAGAGGTTAATGTACGGAACTATAAATGGTCTAAAGGTCAGATCCAAATCAGAAGCGATCATTGCGGGATTGCTCGAAAGCAACAAAATCCCGTTTCGCTATGAAGCTGTGCTAAGCATAGATGAGAAGACGTACTATCCGGACTTCACAATTTTGAGACCGAGGGATAAGAAGATTCTTTATTGGGAGCATTTTGGTATGATGGATGATGAAGAATATGCCTTGAGGGCTGAACACAAGTTGGCAATGTACCGTAAAAATAGCATATTTCCATGGAACCAGTTAATCTCTACATATGAAACAGCTAAGGCGCCTCTCGATGCACAGGATATTCAAAGCATCATAAAAGCTTTTCTTCTCTAAGTATTCGTATAGTCTAGTGAAGCTCAACCTGTTTGCGTTAGCGAGATTACGAAAACCCTGTAAATTCCGGCAGAATATTAGGGATAAATGTTGGTTGACATACATAGAATGTCGAGGTATTATATACATAGATGTTCTATGTATAAATTTGTGTGGGTAACCGTTGTATGGATGAAAGATTCTAAAGATTGTTGCCTGCAGGGAAAAGGTCGTATCGATGAGGGATTCTATAATTGCTGTGTAGGAATGATCCCTATGTCGATAGTTTTGTGGATTGTTGTATGAATATGATCGCCATGTTGGTGGATGATTCTTTAGGGAGGTAATGGAAATGTCAATCAATAAAGGACTAATAGGAGGAAGTACACCTCTTCTACTGCTCTCTCTTTTGGAGGAGCAGGATCGATATGGATATGAGATTATCAGAACCTTGGAAGATCGTTCGGATCAAACTTTTTCTTTCAAGGAAGGGACCTTGTATCCTGTGCTGCACAAATTGGAGAATGACGGTCATGTCCGTTCCTATTATAAGGAAAAGGATGGGCGGCAACGGCGATACTATGCCATAACGGAGCGGGGAATCAAGCAGCTTTCTGAAGAGAAGGTCCAATGGGAGCGTTTTTCCTTTGCCGTAAAAAGGGTGATCGGTGGTGAAGCCAATGCCTTCGCCTAACTCCCAAGAATCTATCAACAATGTGCGCCAAATGCCCTCAGCGGAAGTTGGAGAGTTTATCAAGAAAGTGGTCAAGAGAGTTCATTTTGTTCCCGACCGTTACGATATCGAGCTTGAACTTGCTGCTCATATTGAGGACAGCACCTTATTATTGCAAGATCAGGATGAGCTTTCGCAGGAAGACGCCGAGAAAGCGGCATTGGACCGCATGGGAGATGCCAAAGAAATCGGAACGGCTCTGAATCGACAACACAATCCATTTATTGGTTATATGTGGTATTTCAGCAGGATTCTTGTTGTTCTGCTCTGCATCCTTTTGGTTTTACAGTCGATACCGATCTTGCTTCTAAGCGGATGGACTATCCTGTTCGATCACCCCATTGGGGATATTCCCAAAGAATCCTATGTGCGCCATGTGAAACCGAATGAGCTCATCAAGCTGGATACCAGAAGGATCCGCATTACCGATGTGATTCAAACGAAAGACGGCACCCTACATGTTCTCTATTCCCACTACAACCTGAGCTTTTCCGGCCTGCACGGCTGGTCCTTCAGCGGACTTGGAAATTTTGAGGATGAAGACGGCGAAGGTTATTTCGGCGGATCAGGGCGCGGAACTGCCG
>JBAYOC010000280.1:0-2659 GCA_041678465.1 Anaerovoracaceae bacterium
ACCGGCTCCACCAGCTCAAAATCAAAATCTTCCGGCAAGCCACCTACGTTGTGATGAGATTTGACCACGCCTTTGTCGGATTGGCTCTCCAAAATATCGGGATATATGGTTCCCTGCACCAGGAAGTCAATCTTTCCGAGCTTGTGGGATTCCTCTTCGAAAACCCGGATGAACTCTTCTCCTATAATCTTCCTCTTCTTCTCAGGGTCTTCTTCACCGGCCAACTTATCCAGAAAACGGTCTGCAGCGTCGATGGAGATTAACTGCATGTGGAACTGATTTCCGAAGACGTTTGACACCATCTCAGGCTCGCCTGCCCGCATCAGGCCGTGGTCTACGAAAATACAGACCAATTGATCGCCGACTGCCTTGTGCACCAATGCCGCACAGACTGAGCTGTCAACTCCGCCACTCAATGCGCACAAAACTTTCCTGTCGCCTACTTGCTCCTTTATTTGCTCGAGCATTACATCAACGTATTCTTTTATTGATCCGGCAAAGCCGGTCCTTTGTTGCAGCGTTTCCCTCTCCACTAAAACCAGTCCTTTCTATATCAGAGTATCTACAGGGTATTAGTATACCGTAAAGTTACTTTCCTTACAAGAAAAAGGAAGAATCCCTGATCCTTTCGCCAATTTTTCGCAGTGTGTGCAGAATTTCAATTAGTATGTGAAAATATTGAGGTATTCAACATATTAATTGAAATTCTGCACAGATTTCGCTGAAGAAGGCCGGATTTCCACATACTAATTGAAATTCTGCACATTTGGGGGTGCGGACATTGGAAGCAGGGGGACGGTGCTTCCGACATATTTATAGAAAAACCTGCTGAACCAGCAACATGTAGATCAAGGTGCCGCCGCCTATGGAAAGCAGAACATTGTTTTTCCACAGATGGAGGACTAATATGCCTAAAATGGCAATGAGTTCGGGCAAACCGTAGGGCACAGCTGTTACGGTGACACCTTTCAGGCAGAAGATTACTAAAAGCCCCATGACTGCATAGGGCAGAACGCGGCCTAAATAGAGAACAAAAGCCGGCGTATCCTTGTTCGGTGGAAAGAGCAGAAATGGCACTGCCCGGGTCACCACCGTTCCTAAGATTAAAAAAGCAATCGTAATCAGAGTTTGCGCAGGAGTCAATGTCATGATTTCGCCTCCTCTTCCATCCGTTTCCGGAAGACAGTGAGGAGAAAGAGAATGAGGATCATGGCAGGTATCATAAAGTTGTCCTGACCGAATACCAGAAGACAAAGCAGGGTGCTACCCAGACCAACCAGAGCAGGAATATGGTTTTTCGTTCCCTTCCATTGATCGATGAAAATAACCACGAACAGCGCAGTCAGCACAAAATCCAGACCTTTCGTATTGAAGCTGATCATAGAACCTATTATGTTTCCCAGTGCGGAACCGGCCACCCAGTAGACGTGGTCCAGCAGGGTGACGAAGAATTGAAACCACTTGCGCTCTATCCCTGCCGGCGGCTCTACGGCACTGAGAAGGGAGAAGGTCTCATCGGTGAGGCCGAACACCAGATAAGGCTTCAGCCACCCCGTACCTTTGAAACGTTCCAGCATAGAAATGCCGTAGAAAAGATGTCTGGCGTTCACCATGAGAGTAAGTAACAACGTGTATAAAGGATTGAAAGCGGAGGTCAGCAGGGCAATGGCAACATACTGAATAGAACCTGCAAAAATAAGCAGGCTCATCAGTAAGGTCCATCCAAGACCGTATCCTATGCTATCCATTAAAATCCCGTAACCCATCCCCAGAAATATGTATCCTGTCATCACCGGTATGGTAACGGGAAAAGCAGCCCTTAAGGCTTTAGTTTTTTCATTCATTAATAATCTCGATCCTGCTAACGAACCTGGTTCTGGGAACTGTCCTTCAAAATAACGTCATGTGCTCCGCCTTCTACAATGCTGGTAGACGACACGAGGGTCAACTTCGCATTCTTCTGTAGTTCGGGAATGGAAAGGGCTCCGCAGTTACACATTGTGGACTTCACCTTGTTGAGGGACAGGGTTACATTATCCTTGAGACTGCCTGCATAAGGAACGTAGGAATCCACTCCTTCTTCAAAGGAGAGTTTGCCTTCGCCACCCATATCATAGCGCTGCCAGTTTCTCGCACGGTTGCTTCCTTCGCCCCAATATTCCTTCACATAATTTCCATTAATGTTAAGTTTAATGGTCGGGCTCTCGTCGAACCTGGCAAAATATCTGCCCTGCATAAGGAAGTCAGCTCCCATGGCCAACGCTAGAGTTATGTGATAATCATAAACGATGCCGCCGTCGGAGCAGATGGGAATATAGATACCCGTTTCGAGAAAATATTGATTTCTTGCCTCTGCCACCTCGATGAGAGCCGTCGCCTGGCCCCTGCCGATGCCCTTCTGTTCACGAGTGATGCAGATAGATCCACCACCGATTCCTACTTTTATAAAATCGGCTCCGGCCTCGGCCAGAAACAAAAAACTTTCTTTGTCTACCACATTTCCCGCACCGATCTTTACGCCGTCCCCAAATTCCTTGCGAACATATTGAATCGTCTTCTCCTGCCATTCGGAAAAGCCTTCGGAGGAATCGATACAGAGCACATCGGCTCCTGCTTGTACCAAAGCCGGTATTCGCTCTTCATAATCCCGGGTGTTGAC
>JBAYOC010000281.1:0-2656 GCA_041678465.1 Anaerovoracaceae bacterium
CCGTCCGCAGGTCATAGTAGAAAAGTTCAGTTTTGCATCGCGGAGCAGCTCCCGCTCTTCTTCATGGGCGACGATTAGGGCTTTCGGCCAGGTGTCCTTGTAGGATTCCAAACCACAGATGTGATCTCCGTGGCCATGGGTTAAAATGATGTATTCAACTTCTATGTTATTGTTTTTTACATACTCCAGCAAACCTTTGTCTTTCCCCCCGGGATCAACGAGAAACCCTTTGTTTGTTTCTTCGTCTACTACAAGGTAAGTGTTAACGGATAGTGGTCCTGTCATATAGTTATGAATCTGCATATAATCTCCTTTAAAAGTTTTTTCGGCTATCTAGAATCAGGGTTACCGGTCCGTCGTTCTCTATCTGAACCAACATCTCGGCGCGGAAGACCCCTTCTTCTACTTGAATCCCCATACCCTGACATACTTCAACGTAATGACGATATAGGCGATCCGCCTCTTCCGGTCTCGCGGCACGGATAAAGCTGGGGCGTCTGCCTTTTCTGCAATCCCCCAACAGCGTGAACTGGGATACCACAAGCATTGCTCCGCCCACATCTGCCAGGGAGAGGTTCATCTTGCCTTCTGCATCTTCGAAAATACGCAGCCCGGCTATCTTTTCCGCCATGTAGTTTGCATCTGTTTCCGTATCTTCGTCCTCTACGCCTAAGAGGATCATCAAACCTTTATTTATGTCACCTGTAATCTCCCCGTCCACCAAGACGCGGGAACGAATCACTCTTTGTACCACTGCACGCATAGATATTCTCCTTAAAGATTCGCACGGTAAGCATCAACCACTCCGGGAACCGTTTTCAACCCGCGCAGCACCTTCTCGAGCTGGCTTGTGTCCGTAAGGGATAAGGTCATAGTGATGTTTGCAAAGCTGTCTTTCCCACTCTTTGCGTTGACGCCCGCAATCCGCACATCCATGTCCTCACAAACTCTTGAAATATCTGAGAACAACCCTTTCCTGTCCTCTGCTATCAGTTGGATATCCGTATCATAAGAAACGTTGTTCTTTTTCCGGTTCCATTCCGCATTGATAAAACGTTGCTTTTCTTGCTCCGGTAGGGATAGCATATTGCTGCAGTCGGAACGATGCACGGAAACGCCTCTTCCCTTTGTGATGAAGCCTATAATCTCGTCTCCCGGCACAGGATTGCAGCACTTTGCAAACCGGACGAGCAAATCGTCCATACCTTCTATAGTAACACCGTTTTGAGGTGGTTCCTTTACTTTCCGCTTTTCTTCTAACTGGGCAACTTCTTTTTGTTCTTTCTTTAACTCCTGTTGCTTCTCTTCATGGTAGTAGTCCTGCAAACGGGCGACAACCTTGGACAGGAGGACTCCGCCATAACTGACCGATATATAAAGCTCATCGGAGGAGGCGATGTTCATAGATTTGGCGGCTTTGTTGATCCATTGATTTCGAATGATCTGCTGGGGGTCATAGCCCTTTCTCCGGACATATTTCTCCAACATCTCCTTGCCCTTTTCAATGTTCTCGCCCTTATTCTCCTTTTTCAAGTACGACCGGATCTTGTTCCTGGCAGCGTTGCTCTTTACAATTTTCAGCCAATCGATGCTGGGGCCCTTACTGTTTGAGGATGTTACGATCTCAATAATCTGTCCGTTTCTTAGTGTGTAATCGATGGGCACCATCTTCCCGTTTACCTTTGCACCGATACATTTTGCTCCGATTGCAGTATGTATTTTGAAAGCAAAGTCAAGGGGTGTAGATCCTGCCGGCAACTCGATTACATCACCTTTAGGAGTAAAGACAAATACCTGGTTTGAGAACAAATCGACCTTCAGCGTTTCCATAAACTCCTTGGAATCGTTCAGATCCTTTTGCCATTCAAGGGTCTGCCTGAGCCAGGCCAGCTTGACCTCCTCTTTATCTTCTTTCACTCCCTCTTTGTATTTCCAGTGGGCAGCAATACCATATTCCGCGATCTTGTGCATCTCTACGGTACGTATCTGGATTTCAAAGGGATCTCCGTCATCGCCGATGACCGTTGTATGCAAGGATTGATACCGGTTAGGCTTGGGCATGGCAATATAGTCTTTGAACCGTCCGGGAATGGGCTTCCATCTCGTGTGCACCAGCCCCAGCACGGCATAGCAATCTCTTACACTGTCAACGATAATTCGTACCGCTGTCAGATCAAAGATCTCATCCAATTGCTTGTCCTGAAATTTCATCTTCCGATAAATACTGTAGAAGTGCTTATTGCGGCCTTTTATTTCGTAATTGATAGTAAGGCCGTCCAGTCCCTCTTTTATATTATCGATGACTTCCGCAATATTCTCTTCCCGCTGTTCTTTTTTCAGGTTGACCTGCTTGACCAGATTGTAGTAGGTTTCCGGTTCTAGCTCTTTCAGTGCGATGTCTTCCAATTCGAACTTCATTGCATAGATACCCAGCCTGCTGGCAAGAGGCGCATATATTTCCAGGGTTTCCTTGCACTTGTCGATGATTTGGTTCTGGTCCATGTAGTTGATGGTGCGAAGATTGTGAAGGCGGTCGGATAGCTTGATGATCAGGACCCTAATATCCTTAGACATGGCCAAAAACATTTTTCGGAGGTTTTCCGCCTGGCGCTCTTCTTTGCTCTCAAATACCAGGGATCCCAGCTTAGTCACACCG
>JBAYOC010000282.1:0-2656 GCA_041678465.1 Anaerovoracaceae bacterium
CCCGCTTAGGTGCGCCGGTGGTCCTATTTGGTGCAGAGGGAGAGAATTTCCACAGTCACGACGAGTATGCCACCATATCCTCTATTGTAAAAACAGCAGAAGTGATCTACGACTTCTTAAAGAAGCAATTGACGTAGAGACTTATTTGAAACCAAAAGGCCGGGCTCTATGGAATCCGGCCTTTGTGGTTGCAGCGGTGAGTCACCTTTTCCATTACTATCGCACTCAATTAATTCCTATAGTTGTACAGGTTTTTACCTACAATATCATAACCTGTATAAAAATGCTCTTAAGTTGTACAGGTCGCTAAAAAACAAAACCTTCCCTGTACAACTTTATTGCCTCTGAGGCAATTAAAACTCCTATTTCACGTCAGTTTTGATGATAGTTGTACAGGTTTTTACTTATAATACCGTAACCTGTATATAAATGCCCCTGAGTTGTACAGGTAACTTGAAAGCACTAACTTTCCTGTACAACTTTAATGACTCTCAGCCAACCTATGATCCATATTCCAACGGATATGTCTCCATATAGGGATGCGCTTGACGACTATACTCCACAACCATATTGATATTTGTGAAGAAGAGATGTACAATGGAAAAAATCACCTTGCTTGCAGTTTATAAACAGATGAGGCAGCCATGAAAAAAGATCTGATGATTTTGATTTTTAATGCTAAGTGCCTGTCCATGGTGGACGGTATAGAATACGATTGGATCGCTGTCCGGGGGCAAAGCATAAGCGATGCAGGCTCAGGGGCCGGATATAAAAAGTATCTGCAGAAAGCCGACACTGTCATCGATGCCAAAGGAGGCACGGTCCTACCGGGCTTTGTGGACAGTCATTTCCATGTAGTGCAAGCTGCCCTTAATTCCAGAAGCCTTGATTTAAGCAAGGCCAAATCCTTTCGGGATATAGGGGCTCTGGTGTCTGAGGCCGCAAAGTCATCGCCGAAGAAAAAGAATATTCGCGGTATCGGTCTTGATGCACAGAACTTGAAGGAGGGCAGACTTCCCGATCGTACCATCATTGATAAATATTGCAAGGATGCGCCTGTCTTTATCAACAGCGTAGAATACCAGACCAGCGTTCTGAATACTTACGCCCTATTGTATTACAAGATCCCTTTTACTCTTGAGGGTATCGATTTCGATGAGAACCAGGTACCTACGGGAATCATAACGCACTATGCTAACGTCCTTCTCCGGGAAAACGTGCTGAGATCTATTCCTAATTCCACCAGAATGGAGACTGTCAACGAATTCCTGGAATCTGTCGTAAAAAGTGGAACTACTACAGTAAATGCTATGGAAGGTGGACGCCTTTACTGTGATAAGGATGCGGAGTTCGTCTACGAATCCACGGGTAAACTGGCCATTGACGTTGCTCTTTTCTACTCCACTATGGATATCATGAAGATCAAAGAAATGCAGCTTTCCCGAATCGGGGGCTGCCTCTACGTAGATGGCACCTTCGGGGCAAGAACCTCTGCGCTTTCCTTTGAATACAACGACTGTCCCGGCAATGTGGGAGGACTAAATTTCACGCAAAAGGAAATGAATCAATTTGTTCGGGAATGCTACTCTAACAAACTCCAGCTAGCTCTCTATACCATCGGGGACCGGGCTATCGAACAGGCACTCATTGCTCATGAATATGCGTTAGATAAGACGGGAAACACGGGACTTCGCCACAGGCTGGAGCATGTGGAACTTCCTACCCTGGATCACATACGGCGGGCAAAGAAGCTCGGATTGGTCTTTTCCATGAGCCCTACTTACGAATATATTTGGGGGGGCCCAGGTAAGCTCTATCATGAACGGCTGGGAGAAAACTACAAGAGAACGAATCCTTTCAACCAGATAATCCGGGAAGGAGTTGTGATCTGTGGGGGATCCGATTGCGACGTGACACCTGCAGACCCGCTTCTGGGTATTTATTCCGCAGTGAATCATCCTGTAGAAACCCATAGAGTTTCGGTGTATGAAGCTATCAAGATGTTCACATGTAACGGGGCTTACAGTATCTTTGAAGAGGATAAGAAAGGTACTTTAGAAGTAGGGAAGCTAGCGGATATCGTTGTTTTAGACAGAGATATTTTGGCAACTGAGGCGAATAAAATCAAAGACATCAAGGTAATGACGACGATTAAAAGCGGACGAATCCTGTATAACAAGCTTAAATGTGGTTAGGTGCGCAGCGGAGCAATTTACTATGTTGTCAATTAATATGTTGGGACAAGTGAATATCAGCTATAACGGAGTGAGCATAGCGGACAAACTCAGCACAAAGCTGGTGGCTATGATCTGTCTCCTCGTTTTGAATTCTGACCGCGAGATGAGCAGGGACAGGTTATCGGCCTATCTGTGGCCGGATAGCGATGAAGAAGCTGCAAGGTATAACATGCGTTATAACTTATGGAAGGTAAAGAAACTGATCCCTACCGACGCAAAGGGCCAGAGTTTTATTCTGATTACGAAAGACAGTTGCCGAATCAATAAAAAGTATAAGTTTCAATGCGACAAATTGTGCATTGACAGTTTTGATTCTCATGCTGAAAAGCCCGTGGAAGAGCTTCTAAAGCTTAAGGAGCTGTTTAAAGGAGATTTTCTTGAAGGCTTCTATTTAAAAGGTTGTAATGAATTTAATGAGA
>JBAYOC010000283.1:0-2649 GCA_041678465.1 Anaerovoracaceae bacterium
ATCAGTACGATCATAGGCGTTCCGGGAGTGCAGGAAAAGATGCCTTATTACCCCAATAGAGCGGATGAGATGTCAGAAAGGCTTATTGAACTTGGGATCCAAAACTTTCAAAAACGCCATAACAAAATTCAACCCTATGTTCCCAAAAGAATCCAAAAAGCAATAGCCGGCTTTTCTACTGAGGCTGTCCTAAATGTTCTGGGCAATAAGCTTGATCCTTTGATCGAAGTAATTGTAGCGGGCAAGATCAAGGGGGTGGTTGCCTTAGTTAACTGTGCTACTTTAAGAAATGGTCCCCATGATTGGAATACAGTCAACCTCACAAAAGAATTGATTAAGAGGGATATTCTGGTGGTTGCCGGTGGTTGTGGCAATCATGGTCTGGAGGTAGCAGGTCTGTGTAGCTTAGAAGCAGCAGATATGGCAGGAGAGGGACTCAAGGCAGTCTGTGAACTATTAAAAATCCCCCCGGTACTGAGCTTTGGAACTTGCACTGATACAGGCAGAATCTCCATGCTGGTTACAGCGATAGCGGATCATCTGGATGTAGATATACCACAACTGCCTATCGCCGTTACCGCACCGGAATGGATGGAGCAAAAAGCTACGATTGACGGAATTTTTGCAGTGGCATATGGTGCTTATACCCATCTGTCTCCGACACCTTTTATCACCGGTGCCCCTAATCTTGCTAGGCTATTAACTCAAGATGTGGAAGAGTTAACCGGGGGAAAGGTAGCACTGGGAGATGATCCGGTCAGCGTCGCAGACAATATAGAGTCTCATATTCTAACAAAGAGAAAAGGCTTAGGGCTTAATTAATGACGCTTTTTGAACTCATCGGCCGCTCCTATGCCTATCACAGCCGCGACCACAACCATTTCCTACTCCATCACAAAGCCGGTATTCACCACCCTCAATGGACAGTATCTTTCCGTTAACTAGCGACTCAGCCAGCTTTCTTCTGGCCTCGAAATAAATACCCTGAACCGTACTGCGAGCCACATTCATCTGCGTGGCGCACTCTTCTTGTGTAAAGCCCTCCAAATCAATAAGCCTTATGGTTTCATATTCGTCAACGGTCATGTTCACATGGTTTTCTGCATTTGCAGGTGAATCAAGGGGGCCGAATCTATTGCTATCGGGCAAGCAGCAGACTTTTCTCCACTTCATCGGTCTTGCCATGATCTATCGCCTCCATTCCAAACATCTGTCGGTTATTCTCTATTTACGGTTTATGTCATATGCCATATACTCTTATTATACACCGTTTATGGAATATATCTATAGCTTTCAGTAGCTTTTCTCTCAACTCTTTAACCCTTTGGTCAATGATTGCTATGACCTTTTTGAACTCTTCATCACTCTTGCCTGTTGGATCTTCCAAACCCCAATCCTCACGATGTCTGCTTGGAAGATATGGACATTCAACATTGCATCCCATCGTTACAACAATATCCACCGGCGGTATTTCATCCAGTAATTTTGAGTGCTGTGTTTGTTCCATATCGATTCCATACAGTTCTTTCATTAATCGCACCGCATCCTGGTTTATTTGAGGCTTAAGTTCTGTGCCGGCGGAATAGCTTTCAAATACATCCGATGCGTAGTGTTTTCCTAACGCCTCAGCGATTTGGCTGCGGCATGAGTTGTGAACACAGATAAATGCCACTTTCTGCTTTTCTTTCATCATCATATCGCCCCCTTATGACTACACATTTCTCAACACCTTCTCTATCGCCTTCCCTTTTGCCAGTTCATCCACCAGCTTGTCTAACCAGCGTACCTTCTGCATAAGCGGGTCTTCGATTTCCTCCACGCGAATTCCACAGACCACTCCGGTTATTTTGGAAGCGTTCGTATTGATTTGAGGGGCTTCGGCGAAGAAGGTCTCCAAATCCACTTCTCTCTTAATTTGAGACTGTAATCCCTGTTCATCGTAGCCTGTCAACCATTGGATAACGGTATCGACTTCCTCCCTCGTGCGTCCTTTACGCTGGGCTTTTTGGATATAGAGAGGATAGACTTTTGAGAATTTCATCTTGTATACACTTTCATTTTTCACTTTTCATCCCTCCATTCAATCCAATCCTTTATCTTCAATTGGACTTGCTAATCACTTTTCCGCTGCAAAATCATAAGCTTCTTTGATCCAGTTCATGAGCTCCGTATCAAATTC
The DNA here is from genome assembly GCA_041678465.1 of Anaerovoracaceae bacterium. GTDB lineage: Bacteria > Bacillota > Clostridia > Peptostreptococcales > Anaerovoracaceae > UBA1426. The sequence goes on from JBAYOC010000283.1 coordinate 2,180, forward strand.
ACTGGGATCTTGGATGATGAGATGATGCATCCAGCGGTTTGGATATGGCTCCGCAGCCACCAATAGTCTGGTCTTTCTTTCTCACCGGAATCCAAATTTCGCTCCGGTAATTGGGGTTTCCGGTGTCCGGACTCTCATTCCATAAAATCTCAGGTCCTTCGACTACCTCATAGCCTGAAGAAGGAAACCACTCTGAATATATTCTACCCCACACATTTTGAAGTGTTTCAGGAAATGGCCCCTTTGATTCGAATACTGCCCAGGTATATGCATCAATTTCTAATGTATCAAACTCTGACGTTTGATCACTTGAAGTTGCTACCCCGATGTAATGGTCCAACTCACCCTTTTCTTGCATTCTTCCTTCCGAGAAATTCGTTGATGCACTAATAATGCCCGTTGGTTCCACATCTGATATTGCCTTTAATTCCTTAATAACCTCAGGAGTTAAGAGTTCAGTCATTTTCGCA
>JBAYOC010000284.1:0-2645 GCA_041678465.1 Anaerovoracaceae bacterium
ATAGACAGATATTTATCGAAGGAGGAAACAAGAATGGAAGTATTAAAAGTATCAGCAAAGTCAAATCCCAACTCCGTGGCAGGCGCCTTAGCAGGGGTGTTGAGAGAAAAAGGGGGAGCAGAGATGCAAGCCATAGGAGCCGGCGCGCTGAACCAGGCGGTAAAAGCGGTAGCAATTGCCCGAGGCTTCGTAGCCCCAAGCGGTATGGACCTGATCTGCGTGCCGGCTTTCACCGATATCTTGATAGAAGGGGAGGAGCGAACAGCAATAAAGTTAATCATCGAGCCCAGATAAGTGGATTTACATAGAGAGGCAGGGAAACTGCCCGATTAAGAGGGGGATTGATGAAAGGGGACGCCTTTTCCGGCATCGACGGAGGAGGTGTCCCCTTTGTATGGCAATTGGCTCTATTGGTTGGGAATGATAAACCATGGGTAATTGGGTGGAGCATTGACCCAGCTAATGGTGTCCGGGTCATCTCTGAGGATGTAGTAGAGGCCGTTATAGATTACCTTATCGCCTCTTTGAATGTCAGGGCCTCCATCCCGTTCATGCATCCATTGGTTAAAAAGGTCCAGATACTTATGATTGTACGGCGGAACCCCGTTCCAGCCGTCGATGTTTCTGGCACTTCCGGGATTTATCAGAACGATGTGAGGGTAATCCGATGGCTGGGTACCCGAATTGATCCATGTATTATACAAGATAACATAATAAGTGCTTCCGTTGTATACAAAGGTTGACCCCCCTGACATAAGGCCGGTTCCGGTTTCTCCCGTATCCTCATCTGTAGGCCACTCATCGGTCACGGGAATACCCGGTCCTTCATCGTCAGTATCGGGGATATAGTCCCCGGATTGTCCATTTCCCCCGCTATAATTAGCAGTTATTTGGTCTTCGTATTCAAAGGTGAGGAGAATACCTTTTTCAAAGATATCTGTAAACAGGGATGCCTCCGGGCTTTTTCCCAGAGAGGTAGCGGTTACTATCACGGATGCGGCATAAGTACCGGCTCCCGTACTTTCATCCGTCTCCACAAAGCTCAGTTGATGTTCTACAGAATAGGTAATCTTGATTCTTGCATCTTCGTATAAGGGACTGTTTTCTAGAATATCGCTATTCATGGTAAAGCCGTCGGCAAGACTTCCGTAACCGTATAGAGTCGCATCTTTAGAGGATATCTCAACTTCATGCTCAGGATTGGAATTCTTAATCGCCACTTGACTGATCAGATGATTGTGAGCACCTGTGATCGTACCGGCCAAACGAGACTTTATGAACTCGATGCCGGATTTTGTGCTCAGGTAAGCCTCACGGGACTTGATGCCGGAATCCGAAGACGCGATGCTGGATTCTGCCATAAGAAAAGCAGCGGAAACCAGGATGGCTAAAGCTGCCGCAATGATGATGACAAAGGCTAAAGCGGATCCTTTTTTATTATTGCTGAACAGTACCGGAGCGCGTTGCATTGCAGGTTTGTCTCCTTTCAAAAGGCTGTGAGGACATGATTGTTATAAGGGTTACTCCACATGGAGGTACAGATTATAATCCAAGTGTCTCATAGAAGGGTATGGACCTGTCTCCGCATAGCTGAGAATGATTCCTCCCTCAATAAAATAAGAACCGTTATCCATGAGAGCCAGCTGATATTTCATGAGAATTTCATTTCCCACTGTGGAAAAACCGATGCGCACATCATTGACATTGCTGAGGGCGCCATAGCCGATAATCATAGGTTCATCAGGCTCTTCAACGTAGTAGGACACGCAGAAGGCTTCCTTCGACTCATCATAATAGAAGCGAAAATAATCCTTCTGAGTTTTTCCCGCCGGTAAAGTATTTCCGAAGATTGCTTCCGAGCTTTCCAGATTGGAGGTAAATGCTGCAGAAGGAGCTACAGATGCGGCGTTTTGCAGCATGGTCTCCAGAACCCTGGCGTCGCCGTAAAGCTTGGAAACGTCTTCTGTATCTCCAAAAACTTTTCCCGCTGTGAACCAGATGGAAATCGCGGTGGTGAAAATAATCGCTGTAAAGAGAATGCTTACGATGACCTCCGGTAGGGTAACCCCCTTTTTAGATATTCTATTTATTTGAAATCCATTCGTTTTTCTCTTCATAAGGCGCCTGCTTATCCCACGCCGGGGCAGGCGAAGCAGACCATTTCTACATTGTTCCTGCCATTGGCGGTATCAAAATATAGTGTAAAGGTAATCCGATACATGCCGGAGCCCTTAAAATTTTCCTGAGCAATGAACTGAATACGGTCCTCTCCGGAGTCAAAAGCACCCCCTGGGTTTACAGACACATAATCCATATCTGTCATAAGATTCTGGATGCCTTGGGAATCGTTGATGTAAGCGATTGTAATATCGGCGGCTTCCTGTACCCGGGCAGCATAGGCATCTTTGGTGCTGTTGGCCCGCACCATTTTCTGTGAAAAGCCAAAACCGCCCAGTATGCCTGTGGCGAGGAGAGCCAATATGATGGTAGCGGCCAGGACCTCCACCAGTGTAAATCCCTTCTTGCTCTGTCTATTCAATGGATATGCTCGCGTTGCTCTCTGTCGTTTTTTGTTACTTTATTATATACTATTGTCGAAAGTAAACAAAGCCCATATCGAAAAATGAAATAATATATAAAAAAAT
>JBAYOC010000285.1:0-2634 GCA_041678465.1 Anaerovoracaceae bacterium
AGGAACCCTATAGGCTCCGCGTGTGCTCTGGGACTTCTGTTTTTCTATGCCGCTTTGGCTAGTTTTTCACCTTCAGTGGTCCGGGCAGTGTTGATGATTGCTATTCATATCCTGTCGAAGTACTTGCATAGAAAATATGATCTGCTTTGCTGCATCAGCTTCTCCGCTTTCCTTATGCTGCTCCATAACCCCTACTATTTATTCAGCTTGGGATTTCAGCTTTCCTACCTGGCAGTCTTTACACTGGCCTTTGCCTTACCTGTAGCTGAGAGCAAGATAGAAAAGTTGAAGGAAAACAGGAGCTACCGGTGGCACGTTATCGTCTTACGAGCTTTTGCCCCCATATTCGTGATTCAGGCAGGAATGGCTCCGGTTTCCGCCTATCACTTTCAATACTTTTCGCTCTCCGCATTTTTCATCAACCTTCCTGTGATTGCCCTGGCGGGACTCATTCTGCCACTTGGAATGGGCATGGTTCTTCTGAGCTTTGTTGGCGGAAGTTTGTTTGGTTTCTGTGCTACGGGAGCAGATCTATTGCTACAGATCATGATTCGGTTAAATATTTTTACAGGGAATTTGAGTGTATCCTCCATGAATGCAACAGGTCCTCCTTTGGGGATGTTAGTGCTGTATTATGGGCTATTCTTCTTTCTTGCATCGGAGAGTTTTTGGATCCTGTATCGGGAGAAGAACCGGCGACGAATCCTGAGTCTTTGTCTCTGCATTCTTTGTGTGTCTTTTTCTGCCCCTTTAATAATGCAAGAAGGAGAAAGGCGGGCAGACATTGTTTTTCTCGATGTGGGGCAAGGAGATTGCTTGCACTTAAGGACTCCGAGGGGTAAAAACATACTTATCGATGGGGGAGGCAGTGATTCCTATGACACGGGAAAAAACATACTGCTTCCTTACCTTTTGAAAAATGGTGTGGATGAGGTAGATCTGGCTATAGTCACCCACCTTCATAAAGATCACTATGGGGGTATCGCTTCCCTGTGCAAGCGAATGCCGGTAAAAAATCTGGCCCTATACAGTGCAAATACCCTGAAAGAAGAAATGGTTTTAGCCGATACGGGTCTTTCGAAGAAAGCACTGCTCTATGTAGTGGCCGGAGACAGAATTCATGTGGAAGAGGATATATATATCGATGTACTCTACCCTTCATCCCAGAGTCGGGAAACCTATCAAGGGCTTTTGGCAGATGAAGGGGACGAAAATCACAGCAGTTTGGTGGTCCGGATCCATTACAAGGGCCTCTCTCTACTGGTGACAGGGGATATGGGGTTTGAGGGAGAACAGCTCTTGATGGATCAGTTCAGCCGTGATGTGGGGGCAGGATTGAAAGCGGATGTTCTAAAAGTAGGTCATCACGGATCCCGTTTTTCAACAGGAGATGACTTTTTAGAAGCAGTGAACCCCCGGATTGCTGTCATTCAGGTGGGTCGCAACAATTTTGGTCATCCCCATCCGGATGTCATTGAAAAATTGGAGAAAAAGAGTATAATAGTCTATAGAAACGATGAGAATGGTGCGATCCTTCTCTATTTCAGCGGGAAGGGTATCAAGTTGCGCACCATGCTTTGAATGTTGTTGATTAGAGAGGTACGAATGGCAACGAAGTCCGGAAAAACTCAAGAACATGCATTTAAGAAGATTCAGAAGGATATTAAAGACAGCAATTTGGGGAACCCCATCTTTTTTTATGGGGAAGAGCAATACCTTGTTCGCTGGGCTGTGGATGCCATCATAGAGCGCTTTGTAGAACCGGGCCTGCAACAGCTTAACTGCTCTGTTCTGACTCGAGAAACTGCCTCAATCGATACCATTATTACCCAGTGTGAGACTCTGCCCATGCTATCGGAAAAACGAATCGTCATTGTGGAAGGATTTCCGGCAGCAAAGGAGAACGCCAGGGACAACTACACCGAAGAGCAAGAGCAGCAGTTGGTGGATTACTTTAAGGAGTTACCGGACAGCTGTTTTCTTGTCCTGACTGCAGATGCTGTAGATAAGCGAAAAAAGCTGTATAAGACCATCGCTTCATCGGGCTGCTGTTATGATTTCAGCCGGCTGGACGAGGGCGAGCTGCAGAAATTTATCCAAAAGAGATTGCGGCAATCCGGAAAGACAGCGAGTACATCCGTTATTCGCCAGATGATCGCCATGTCCGGCTACTTTGATAAGCAGAGTGACTACACCCTATACAATCTGGATAACGACTTAAAAAAACTCATCGCCCACAGTGACGGTGACGAAGTCCGAATGAGCGATGTGGCAGGGGGGCTGTCCGGAAATACAGAGTCCTATGTTTTCGATATGATGGACGCCATATCCCGCAATCGTAAGGATGAGGCCTTGATGCTTCTGCACAACCTGCTCTCCTCCGGAGAGAACCTGCATAAACTTCTCGGCCTGATTTGTTCCCACTATGAGATTCTCTTGATGGTAAAAGAAATGAGAGAAGAGGGCCTGCGCCCGGAGGAAATGAAAGCCTTGACGGGGGCGCATGAGTACCGAATCAAGATTGCCGGCCAGTTATCTGTCCGTTATTCTATAGATCAGCTTCGCAGAATTCTCTCCCACTGCTTTACGGTAGACAAACACATTAAGACAGGTCTTCTGGAGGGCAGATTGGCA
>JBAYOC010000286.1:0-2614 GCA_041678465.1 Anaerovoracaceae bacterium
AACATCAACAATGTAGAGACCTTCGCTAACGTTCCCTTTATTATATCCAACGGCGGAGAAACCTTTGGAGCTATGGGAACGGAGAAGAGCAAGGGCACCAAGGTGTTTGCCCTGGCAGGAAAGATCAAGAAGGGTGGCCTGGTGGAGGTTCCCATGGGACTTCCCCTCAAGGACGTTATCTTTGAGATTGGCGGCGGTATTAAGAACGATAAGAAGTTCAAGGCCGTACAGATGGGTGGACCCTCCGGGGGCTGTATCCCTGCAGATCTTATCGATACCCCTGTAGATTATGAGTCCATTACCAAGACGGGTGCCATCGTAGGTTCCGGCGGAATGATCGTCATGGACGAAAACACATGCATGGTGGATATGGCTCGGTATTTCCTGGATTTCACCAAGAAGGAATCCTGCGGAAAGTGCAACTACTGCCGTATTGGCACTAAGAGAATGCTGGAAATATTGGAGAGGATTACCCGGGGTGAAGGCAAAGACGGCGATATTGAGCTATTGGAAGAACTGGCTCAAAAGGTAAAGGATGGTTCCATGTGCGGCCTGGGTCAGACAGCACCCAATCCTATCCTAACGACGATTCGCTACTTTAGAAATGAATATGAAGATCACATCTACAACCATAAATGCACAGCCCATTCCTGCAAAGAGCTGCTGACCTTTACCATTAAGGACAACTGCACAGGCTGTACCCTTTGTGCACGGAAGTGTCCGGTTAAGGCAATTACCGGGAAGGTGAAGGAAAAGCATTTGATCGATCAGGAACTTTGTATCAAATGTGGCAAATGCGAAGAGGTTTGTAGGTTCGACGCTGTCCTGAGAGATTAAAGGAGAGGATAAAATGGAAAATATGAAACTTGTAATAGACGGAAAAGAATGTCTGGGCCAAGCGGGGCAGACGATTCTGGACGTAGCAAAGAAGAACGGAATCGATATCCCCACACTCTGCTACGATGATAGAGTAGAAATCTACGGTGCCTGCGGGATCTGTGTAGTGGAAGTGGAAGGCAATCCCAAGCTTGTGAAAGCTTGCGCTACGCTGATTGCTCCCGACATGGTGATAAAGACGAATACTGAACGGGTTCTGGAATCCAGAAAGACAAATCTGGAACTGTTGTTATCCAATCACGTGGGAGATTGCAGACCTCCCTGCGTGCTTAATTGTCCTGCCGGCACCGATTGTCAGGGCTATGTAGGCCTCATCGCCAATGGCGAATATCGGGAGTCCGTGAAGCTTATTAAGGAAAAAATTCCACTACCCGGATCTATTGGTCGCGTATGCCCACACCCTTGTGAAGACAACTGCAGGAGACAGTTTGTGGATGAAGCTGTGTCCATCGCGTGGCTGAAGCGGTTTGCGGCAGATATGGAAGGGGACGACCCCTATATACCTCCCGTTCCTCCCGAGACCGGGAAAAAGGTTGCAGTCATCGGCGGCGGGCCCTTTGGTCTTTCCATAGCCTACTATTTGAGACAAAAGGGACACGGCGTTACGATTTTCGAATCCATGCCTCACTTCGGCGGGATGCTGCGCTATGGCATTCCCCAATACAGACTACCCAAGGAGGTTGTGGACGGCGAAGTGGCGCAGATGGAAAAAATGGGCATCGTACTGAAGCCTAATACCCATATCGGGAAAGATATTTCCTTTGAAGAAATCCGGAAGAACTTCGATGCAGTTGCATTAGGTGTCGGCGCATGGGTCTCAACGGGAACAGGTTGTCCCGGAGAGGATGCGGACGGCGTTATCGGTGGCATCGATTTTCTTCGCAAAGTTATTAAAAAGGAAGAGGTCCAAATTGGTGATATCGTAGCTGTAGTAGGAGGCGGAAATACGGCTATGGATGCCTGCCGTACAGCGGTGAGATTAGGAAAGACTGTTTACAATATATACAGGCGTACCAAGGACGAAATGCCGGCAGACCGGATTGAGATCGAAGAGGCAGAGGAAGAGGGTGTCATCTTTAAGAACCTGACCAACCCCCTGGAGATTATAAAGGATGAGAATGGTCACGTGAAGCAAATCAAGCTTCAGATCATGGAATTGGGTGAGCCGGATGCCAGCGGTAGAAGGGCTCCGGTTCCGGTGGAAGGAAAGACGGAAACTCTGGATGTAGACAATGTGATACTAGCCATCGGCCAGGCTGTAGAGCACGACGGTTTTGACGGTTTCGACATGACGCGGAAAAAGGGCTTCTCCTATGATCCGGAAACGTTTATGACCAGCATGGAGGGTGTCTTTGCCGGCGGGGATTGTGGTAACGATAAAATATCTATCGCTGTGGAAGCCATCGGCGACGCAGTGAAAGCAACGGAAGTTGTTCATGCCTATCTGTCCGGAGAGAAAATCGGCTACCGCAAGCCCTATGTGGTGGTCAGGGATGATGTTGACGAAAAGACCTTCGAAGACAGGGAAAGGCTCTGCCGACCCGAAATGGGGATGCTCAGCCCAGATGAAAGAAAAGACAATTTCAAAGAAATCGTTGACGGGTATACACCGGAAGATGCGGAATACGAGGCAGACAGATGCCTGGAATGCGGCTGTGGTAAATACTTTGAGTGCAAGCTTTACGAATACTCCAATCAACACGATGTGAAGCCCGAT
>JBAYOC010000287.1:0-2600 GCA_041678465.1 Anaerovoracaceae bacterium
CCATACAACATCTCCGACTCCTTTGCCAACCGCAATTTAATTTTCAAACTGAAGCGTTTGGGAATAGAGGTGGTAACCGGGGAGGAACTGCAAGGAAAGGATTTAGACGAACAGATGATAGGGCTGATGAAAGCGCCCTATTGGATGTTTTACAGAGAGAACTTTGGACGAGCCGGCGCTTTATTGAAGAATGAATCCATTGACGGCATCCTCTATGTGTCTTCCTTTTGCTGCGGCACGGATTCCGTGATTATAGAGATGATAAGGAGCCGGATAGGTGACTTTCCCATGCTGGTATTAAAGCTGGATGAGCATACGGCGGAAGCCGGGGTTGATACACGGCTGGAGGCCTTTTCTGAGCTACTTGAGAGGAGAAGATACCATGAAGCTCACCTTTCCTAGGATAGGGGACAGTCACATCTATGGCCGCCTCCTCTTCCGGGAGATGGGAATCGATATCGTCATTCCCGCCCCCAATAGCACGGAAGGGCTTGAGCGGGGATCCGCCATGGCGCCGGAGGATATCTGTCTGCCCTTTAAAATCATGATTGATAATTTGCTTTCCGCCTGGGAGCAGGGGGCGGATACGGTGGTAATGCCGGCGACTATGGGGCCTTGCCGGTTGGGCGAATACGCGGAATTACTTGCGGTGGTTATGGAGAAGCAGGGCTGTGACTACCGGTGGATATTATTAGACGCTCTCTCGGCAGTAGGGCCAAAGGAACTGCTGCATCGGCTGGGTCAGGTGGTAGAGGATTCATCCTGCAGCAGAAGACAGATTCTATCCGCATTGTCAGGTACCTATTCGCTCATTAAAAACTTCGAGAGACTGGAAGCGGAGGTCCGCATGCAAAGTCCTTATGATGGTAAAAGGGGTGCCTCTAAGTCCATGTTGAGAACTTGTCGAAGAGGTTTAGAGCAGGCTCCGGATATTCGCAATGCTTTGGAGGTAATACGGCAAAGCCGGAGAGATTTTAAGGAAATAAATCGTCACAAAGAAGGAAATCCGCTGAGACTGCTTGTAACAGGAGAAATATATACGCAGATCGACGCCTTCGGAAACCATCATGTGGAGGATATCCTCATGGATCTCGGGGTATCCTTTGAAAAGAGTATCAGTATCGGTTGGTGGATCAGGAATACGGTTTTGAATCCTTTTGGGGGCATGCTGTTAGAAGCAAAGAGAAATCCTCTCATGCCTCATCGCATCGGCGGTTATGCAAAGGAGACGGTTAATGAGGCTCTTCGCTGGGAAAAAGAAGATTTTGATGGCATTATTCAGCTCTTTCCCGTAGGCTGCATGCCAGAAATTGTTGCAAAGTCGGTCTTTGACGGATTGGCAAAAGATGAGGGGCTGCCGGTGCTTACCATTGTATTTGATGAAATGGGCGGGGAAGCGGGGTACTTGACTCGAATCGAGGCCTTTGTCGATATGCTTTATAGAAAGAGAGAAATGAAACATGTACTATCTGGGGATAGATGTGGGGTCTGTAAGCACTGATTTCGTTGTAATGGATAGTGATCTGATCATTGTGGATCAACTCTACCTGAAAACCAAAGGAGCGCCTATCGACGCGGTGAAGGACGGGCTGCGGCAGCTAACCGACCGCTTTCGAGACGAAGATATCCGCGGAGTCGGCACCACCGGAAGCGGTCGGGCGCTGGCCTCGGCCATCGCCGGCGGGGACGTGGTGAAAAACGAAATCACCACTCACGCCGTAGCTGCCGCCACTCTGGATCCGGAGATTCGAACCGTGCTTGAGATTGGAGGCCAGGATTCCAAAATAATATTGCTTCGCAACGGTGTTATCTCGGATTTTGCCATGAATACGGTCTGCGCTGCCGGGACCGGATCCTTTCTGGATCGCCAGGCAGAGCGCCTGGGTCTTTCTGTAGAGGATTTGGGGGGGATGGCCGCCATGGCGGAAAGCCCCGTAAGCATAGCCGGCAGATGTGCGGTGTTCGCCGAATCGGACATCATACATAAGCAGCAGCTTGGATGTAAGATGGAAGATATCATCGCAGGAATGTCAAAAGCCTTGGTTCGAAACTATTTATCCAACGTAGCCAAGGGCAAGTCTCTTCAGTCAAAAATATGCTTTCAGGGAGGAGTGGCAGCCAACGAAGGCATTCGCAGAGCCTTCGAGGAAACTCTAGGTGCACCTGTCATCGTTCCCGAATACCACAAGGTGATGGGGGCTTTCGGTGCGGCTATACTGGCAAAGGAAAAGGTGGAGCAGGCAAGGTGCGATTCTGCCTTTCGTGGGTTTAGCACCGGAGATGAAAAGATTGAGAGCCGCAGCTTCCACTGCACAGACTGTGACAACCGATGCCAGGTTACCATGTTGTACTCGGAAAGCGGACAGTTGGGCTGCTTCTCAGACCGCTGCGGCAAATACCAGACACACTAGCGCAGCTCTTTGTTGAGCCTCACATATAATATGTAGACAACCAAACCTTCTACAACGGCCACGGCCAGAGATATGGGTGCCCTTACAACGAGCAATTGGAAATATCCGGTTCCGTAGAGACCGGACAGAAGCCAAGTAGTCAAGCCGATGCTCGTGACCAAATTGGTGAGAAAAATAATAAGATAAACC
>JBAYOC010000288.1:0-2597 GCA_041678465.1 Anaerovoracaceae bacterium
CAAGATATTTTCTCCTTTAGATGATTGCATTCCATATTATGGAATGTGCTTGATTTAAATGTCCCGGCCAATCATCTAAATTACAGCTTTATTTCTATTTTAGAGGATTCCCCACCATATTTTTGTTTAAGAATAGTCCGGCTGTGACAATCAATCATCTAAATTCAAGTGCTTTATTTTTTTAGATGATTACATCTCCATATTCTAGAATTTCGGGTTGCGAGGGTTTGATATTTATGCTATTTAGTGTATAATCTTTCTCAATCATTAAGTTTGAAAGGCACAAGTGGTACCTTTCAAAATCAATCAGATATATCAGGGAGGGTACTATGAGCACAGCTAAAGTCTGGAAATTTGAACACAATGTAGATACGGATCAGATCATACCTTCCCAGTACTTGTTGCTGCCGACAATTGATGAAATGAAGGCCTACGCCTTCGAACCCCTTGTCAAAGAGTTTGCAGATGAAGTTAAGCAGGGGGACGTTATTGTTGCCGGTGATAATTTCGGTTGCGGCTCCTCCAGAGAACAGGCTCCCAGAGTGCTAAAGGAATTAGGAGTTCAAGCCGTTATAGCCGGATCCTTTGCCCGTATATTCTTTCGAAATGCCATCAACATCGGACTGCCTGCGATTATCTGCAAGGAGGCGCATGAAGCGATTGAGCAAGGTGATGTAGTAGAGCTCGACCTGTCGGGAGGAACCATAAAAATCGCTGATCGAACTTTAGTCTGTACGAAACTGCCTCCCTACATGCAGAAGATCCTAAACGAAGGCGGTCTGATAGAGTTTTTGAATAAGGAGGATGCAGAATAATGGGAATGACAATCAGTGAAAAGATCCTCGCTGCTGCAGCAGGCCTCGATCGAGTTTCAGCAGGAGAAATCCATACGGTAAATATCGATCGTCTGATGAGCAACGACGGCACCACACACCTAACCATAGACATGTATAACAGCATCCTGAAAAATCCACGAATTGCCGACAAAGATAAGTTAGTCTTCATCATAGACCACAACGTACCTGCAGACAATCCTAAGACAGCTGCAGCTCACAAAAAGATGCGAAACTTTGCAAAGGAGCATGAAATTGCTTTTTATGAGGGAAAAGGCGTTTGCCATCAGATTATGATGGAAGAGTATGTTCGTCCCGGAGAACTGATTTTTGGTGCCGACTCCCATACCTGCACCTATGGCGCCTTGGGCGCTTTCGGGACAGGCGTGGGAAACACTGACTTCCTATACGCCATGGTTACCGGAAAGTCTTGGGTCATGGTACCGGGCACCCTTCGCTTCCATCTTACCGGCAGACTGCCGGAAGGTGTCTATCCCAGAGACCTGATTCTGACAATCATAGGAGATATCGGAGCTGACGGCGCAACCTATAAGGTCATGGAGTTTACCGGCGATGGCGCAAAGGCTATGAGCATCAATGAACGCATGGTTTTGACAAATATGGCTGTGGAGGCAGGAGCAAAGACCGGGATCTTTGAACCGGATGAGAAAGCTGCTGAATACCTTGCAACCTGGGGTCGGGAAGCGAAACATTTATTTGCAAGCGATCCCGATGCAGTATATGAAAAGGAATATTACTATGACTTGGGCAAGATCCAGCCCGTTGTAGCCAGGCCGGACAATGTGGATGATGTGGTAAGTGTAGATGCCGTCAAAGGTGTTAATATTCATCAAGCCTTTATCGGCTCCTGCAACAGCGGCCGAATCGAAGAACTGCGCACTGCAGCGTCGATTTTCAAAGGTAAAAAGGTCAATGACAGTGTAAGGCTGCTCATTGCCCCTGCCTCCAATACCGTTTACCTTCAAGCTTTACAGGAAGGTCTCATGGATATCTTTATGGATGCGGGAGCCATGATCATGAACAGCAACTGCAGCGTCTGCTGGGGCAGCTGTCAGGGAGTGATCGGCGAGGGAGAAGTTCTAATTTCAACAGGCACGAGAAACTTCAAAGGCAGAGCCGGCCATAAAGATTCAAAGGTCTATTTGGCCTCGGCGGCTACAGTAGCGGCCTCAGCCTTGGCAGGAAAAATCGTCCGGGCGGATCGGACTGTATAATTACGCCAGGGACAACATTTTGGAGGAAACACATGGAGATACAAGGAAAAGTCTGGGTATTAGGCGATGACATCGATACAGATATCATCATACCCACTGAATATTTAGCAATGGAGTCTATCGAAGCGATGAGAAGATACGCTTTTTCTCCTCTTCGGCCTGAACTGGCCCAGTCCATAAAAAACGGGGATATTATCTTAGCAGGCAAGAACTTCGGCTGCGGCTCTTCCAGAGAACAGGCGCCGGAAATTATCAAATCCCTGCAGGTCAGCTGTGTCATCGCAAAATCCTTTGCCAGGATCTTCTACCGCAACGCCATCAACAATGGTCTGCTCCTCATCGAACATGACCGACTGCCCGATCTGCTCACCGAAGGAGAAGAGATCACCGTCTCCGTGGGCGAATATATTGAACACAAGGGTGTTAAGTACGATCTCACTCCCCTGCCCCCTAATTTAATGGAAATCGTTGAAGCGGGCGGACTTGTAGCAGCTATGAAAAAGAAGAACCGCTTGGGATAGTCTGAGCA
>JBAYOC010000289.1:0-2593 GCA_041678465.1 Anaerovoracaceae bacterium
AGCTTGAAGAAGATACCCGCGGTACTCCAAAGTAAAGCGCACATGACCATGTATAAAATAGCTCGTTTCTTCGGGTCCATTGTTGTCATCGTTACAATTCCTTTTCATGTAATTGCGTGGAGAGGTTGTACCCCCTGCTCAACAGTAATGTCAGTAAATCTGAGACATTATACCACAAATAAATGGGGAGTGTTTTAGGATATTTATCAAAAAGGAATGAAAGATATGGAGTATAAAAAAATTGAGAACGGAACATTCCTCGCAAGGCCCAACCGGTTTGTTGCACACGTATTGATTCATGGTGAAGAACAAATCGTACATGTGAAGAATACGGGCCGCTGCAGGGAGATTCTACAGCCGGGCGCGCGAGTTTATTTAGAGGATTATGAAGGAAATATCCGTAACCGGAAGACCCGGTATTCCCTCGTTGCCGCAGAAAAGCCGGATGAAGAGGTGGAATCGGGATACCGTCTGATCAATATTGATTCCCAGGCTCCGAACAAGGCGGTGGGGGAAGCCCTTGCCTCGGGAGACATTCCATTGCCGGGGTTTGAAGATGGACTATTTTTCATCAAGGCAGAGCAGTGCTTTGGCAGTTCCCGTTTTGATTTTTATGTAGAAGGTCACAGCAGACAGAAGGCTTTTATCGAAGTGAAAGGGGTCACGCTGGAAGACCATGGCATCGTCCGCTTCCCCGATGCGCCCACGATACGGGGTGTCAAGCACATTTATGAGCTGGTTCAGGCCCTAGGGCAAGGATACAAAGCCTTTGTGATCTTCGTCATACAGATGGAGGATGTCCGGTACTTTGAGCCCAACGACGAAACCCATGCAGCCTTTGGACAAGTACTGCGAGAGGCTGCAGGGAAAGGGGTTATACCGCTGGCTTTCGATTGTCATGTGACAGAGAGTTCGATGAAGATTCGTAAAGCAGTTCCGGTCCTCTTGGATCGACCTTGACTTTAACCGGGTTTTTGCACTATGATACGGAGGAGGTGAGAGACATGGCAATTGAGAAAGTGAGAGAATACTTAAGGCAATGGAATAGGGACAAGGACATTATAGAGTTTGCGGTATCAAGCGCTACCGTGGATTTGGCTGCGGAGGCAGCGGGAGTGATACCGGCCAGAATCGCCAAGACCCTGTCCTTCCGGGACGATGGGGGTTGTATCTTAGTGGTTACAGCCGGAGATACAAAGATTGACAACGGTAAGTTCAAAAAGGCCTTTCACATGAAGGCCCGGATGCTTTCTCCCGAGGAAGTAGTTGCCTTTACCGGACATGAGGTGGGAGGCGTCTGCCCTTTCGCCGTGGAGAACCCTGAAGTTAAGATCTACTGCGATATTTCTATGAAGCGGTTTGAAACGGTGTTTCCCGCCGCCGGGAGCAGCAATTCTGCCATCGAGTTGACCTGCGATGAACTTTTTGAGTATGCAAATGCAATAGATTGGGTTGACGTATGCAAGTGTGACAATTTAGCAGCGCCACCGCTGTCAGATTAAAAGCCTATGATTAGAGGTACCAACACTGGTACCAATGCGCTCTGAAGCATACCGGCCAAAAATGAATAGATGACGATTTTTTCACCACAAACTCTCTCAACCAGAGGAATGCACATGTCCATGGAAGCGACGCCGGGAAGGCTGATAGCCTCGATGTATCCGATTTTTTTCGCTACGATAGGGATTAGCACAATACCGCCAAGCTCACGCATGACATTGTGCATAAAGGAAATGGCGCCCGCCATTGCATAGCCCTGCTCCGTGATTACGATTGGCGCCATGGTATACCAGCCAAAACCCGCGCCGATGGCCAGGGTTTCCTTTATGGAAAGGGGTAACACCAAGCCGCAAAGAAATGCGGCAACCAGAGAACCAATTACAATGACGATGGGAAAAATCAGGACCCGAAATCCTGCCGTCTTCAGACTGTTGACTATGGTTCCCGACAAGCCGAAGTCTACACCTACGAAAAACAGAAGAAAACAGAGTCCAATGACCAGGGTGTTTCCTGAGAAGGTTTCAAAGTACCCATAGTCTGAAAAGATTTTCTCCACAAAAAAGTGTCCGCAAAGCAAGCCCAGCACAACAGCACTAAGGATTGCAATGGTCATCGTTCTGCTACTGCTATCTTTCAAATCTACATTTTCGTCGCCGGGATCGTGAGACTTGTCAAGAACCTCCGGATCTGTTTGAGTTTGCAGGATTTCACCATAGCGATCGATTCTCAGCAGTTTTCTCGTTATAATGACGGCTATAACGCTTCCGGCCATGATAGCAACGGTCATAAAGAAAGCATCAAGGCCAATGGAGCCCAAGTTGGACACCACTTCTTCGCTGGATCCCATACGAACACCCATGGTGAACACCAGGAAAATAATTGCTACAAAAAGAAGCGTCCCCACACGGGAAAGCTTTTCCTTAATATTTCTGAATCTGGTTCCGATGAAATATCCGATAATCATCATTCCCCAATATAAAAATAACAGTGCCATATAGTTTCCATGCCTTTCTTCCATGGAACACTATACATGGAAAATCGGTTTTCGTCCAGAAGCAGAGTTAAAAGATTTCTGGAACGTGGCCTAGTGATG
>JBAYOC010000290.1:0-2587 GCA_041678465.1 Anaerovoracaceae bacterium
GAGATAATCACACGGGCGGAATCGGTATATGAAAACATCGAGAAATTCCTGCCGATTATTAAGAAATATACCGACATCACCGAGCTCAACACACAAATCCTCAACGAGCTTATACAGAAGATTGTGGTCTATGAAAAGACTGATAACCCTGACGGCAGCAAGAGCCAACGGGTGGACATCCATTATAAATTCATCGGATATTTGGAGATGAAGGAGATGTTCGGGTTGCCGATGGTCATTCCGATGGAGAAGGACATGGAGATTGACGATGCTCTTATAGCCGAAGCAAAGGAACTGGCGAAAGGGTTCGTCGGATGAATATGGATTGCGAATAAAGGTATATTTTGGTATAATAAGTCTAAATAGCAGAAGCTTCAGACGATTTTAAACCCATCGAATTCGAGGGGTTTAAAATCTTGGACTACTTAAATTACTTACCTGCGAGGTAATTTATTTTATATGTGGGGGTGGATAAAATGTTGATTACAGTAGGCTCGGTACTCAGAGATGAAGAAGAAAACACATATATTCTTGATAAAATGATTGGTAGCGGTGGATTTGCGAATGTATTTAAGGCGCATAGAGAAAGCGACGGGCAGCTGTTTGCAGTAAAAACTTTATTGCCTTCTTTTGATAGTGCCGAAGGATTACTCTCTTTTCAAAAGGAATTACAACAAGCAGAGACGGTTGAATCGCCTCATGTAATCAGATATCAGTACACACATGATGGGACAAAATATACAGAGTATCCTCCGTATATAATTATGGAATATGCGGATTCAGGTGCCTTATCTGACTTAATTGAAAAACAACAAAAAGAAGGGAAGCTCTTTGAAATCGAGTCGTTGATGCAATTATTCACACAGCTGGTTTCGGGTATGGACATTATAAATAAAGTCTTAGTTCATAGAGATATTAAGCCGGAAAACATCCTGATATGTGGTGACACTTTGAAAATAAGCGACTTCGGTCTGTCGAAGTTCTCGGGAGAAAATACTCGCACCTTGACATTTAAGGGATATGGGACAGCAAAATATGTTGCGCCCGAAGCCTGGGACAATGATAAAAATACTATTCAGATGGACATCTATTCTATGGGGATTGTGTTTTATGAGTTAGCAACATTACAATATCCATATGATACTGGCGGCAAGCAGGATATTATGGCATACCGGAATGCGCATCTATATCAACCGGCTAAGAACCCTGCATCAATAAACTCACAATTACCACCGAATATCGCATCGGTTATTATTCGCATGCTTGAAAAACCAACACAAAAAAGATTTACAAACTGGGCGGACATTTTGAAATCGCTCCAAGCAGAACCGATGCCAAAAGATAATATACATAGCTTTGTTGACACAGCATTAAAGACTCGAAATGCCGCAGATATACGTTTGCAGGAGAAATTGACTGAAGAAAAGCGATTAGCTCAACTGAAAGAGGACTTTTGTCGCTTGATTTATTCTCAATATGATAGCACGGTTATTGAACCGATACGCGACTTTATTTCACGATTCAATAGTCAATACGCCGGGACGGGCTCGTATAAATTAACTCCAGAGAGGGGCAACTCCAGCAGTGAACGCTTCTCGAGTACGATAACTACGCCATCAAGTAATAGGATACAAATTGAGATGGAAGCAATCTTAAAAAAAAATCATATCCGAAAAGTGCATGTCGATAGGGTTTTTAGAGACGAAGGGTACCGCAATGAAAACTATATTCCCCAGTGCAATAATCGCGATATTTTAGCCTGGGGGCGAGTGTATGACTCAAAGGAAATAGGGTTCAATCTTCTGTTGCTTAAGAACGCCAATGCTCTGTATGGAGATTGGTTTACATTAACCAATACGAATAGTGGATTTGGCAGATCAACGAGGCCTGAACCGTTTGGATTTAAGCTTGATGAACTTCCAAGGGAGATTGAATTGATAAGAGCAGTACATATTTACAACTCTGACCTCAAGCCGTTTGCAATCGAGAATGTACTTGGTTTTGTTTCAGGCTGTGCTTGATAAACAGAGCTAATTTTATGCTAACTTAAACTCAAAAATTAAACTGATGACGGTTTGGGGGTGTGGCTTTGGTCTTCGAGACTTATCCTTGGAAGCAAGACTTGCAACGACGTAGAAGTTTGATAATAAAGCATAACACAGAAGAGCGCTTCGACAGCAATTTTGATGCGACTTATACAATTTTAGAAAAATGCGTTTTCTACTCAGCATTCATTATTCGTAAACTAATTGATTGTGGCAGCAAATTGAGTGATGAAGCCGATAAATATGCTATTACCGTAAAAGCCATAAAGCCAATAAAACACATAAGTTATATGAATCGCTGGCCGGAAGAAGACAGTCATGATTGGGAGAATGAGAAGGCAGTTATTCTGACGGGTAAGAGACTTTGCAATTCTCTTATACATTCGTATATTTTCTTCTTTGAATTTGCAGAAAATGGGTCTGCTGGAGGCTTTTGTGTTTCATCCGATTTTGACAAAAATAAAATGCTGTACAAGGTTATGTTGGCGGATTGGCTGAATTACATAACCTTTATTGCAACTGATGATATTGTCAGCTTATCC
>JBAYOC010000291.1:0-2583 GCA_041678465.1 Anaerovoracaceae bacterium
AGGCCGGAGGACTTGTTCGCTATTCTGTGATGGTTATAATAGGCAATCAATGGAAAGGAGCTATCTATGCTCAGGCTCTATTATGGCAGAGAAAGTGTAGACAAAGACCGGGTCATGTACGATCAAATCGGTCGATCTTTGCCACTCCTGGGAACTGCAGGGGCCCCGTCGAGGATCATCCTGCTCGTGCCGGATCAGTACACCCTGCAGGCAGAACGAAACGCAATATCCCATCTTGCGGTGAAAGGTCTGATGGATCTAGATGTACTGTCATTTTCTCGGCTGTCAGCGCGGGTTCTCAAAGAAACGGGGGGCAGCAGACGGACCCCTATTGATAAACATGGTCGCCACATGCTTTTGGCTAAAATATTGAAAGAGTGTGAAGAGGATCTATTGGTCTTTCGCGGCATGGGCAGTTCCCACTCTTTTCTCGATATGGTGAACAACCTTATCTCAGAGATGAAGCAGTACAACAGCTCGCCGGAAGAGATAAGGGGAATTATAGGCGACATGGAGGAGGACAGCCTGCTCAGACGCAAGCTCAGCGACATCGCCCTGATCTTCGGAAGCTATGAAGAGCAGATCAAGGAAAAATACATAGATACGGAAGACCATCTCAACCTTTTCTTATCTAAAATCAACCGGTCAGACCTGGTAAAAAATGCAGAGTTCTGGGTGTCGGGATTTGATTCCCTTACGCCAAAGTCCATAAAAATTATTGAAGAGCTGACCCTCCACAGCCACGGTGTTAACCTGATTCTCACCGCTGACGATGCGGGACCCGATGAAGAACTGTTCCGATTGACAAATGACATGATGTGGAGGTTGGAAAAGGCCGTAGGTTCCGGATTGACAGAAAAGCACCGGTTAGACGGCCATGACGCACAACGCCAGCCTGCTATAAGCCATTTGGAGAAACAGATATTTGCCCACCCCTACCAAGCCTTTTCCGGAGGAAACGACGCCTTACTCTTCTGCAGAGCGGCCAATTTCTATAACGAAGCGGAAACCGCGGCCTCCTACATAATGAGCCTTGTGCGGGATCATGGGCTCCGCTTTCGGGACGTTGCCGTTATCTGTAACGACATGGAGGGCAGGGGGGCTATTATCAAGCGGGTCTTTGACGAGTACGGCATCAGCTATTTTCTGGACCAGAAACGCCGTGCCCTGCATAACCCGGCAATCGTTTTCATCTCGTCCCTACTGGATGTAATCCAATCGGGATGGGCTTACGAAGACGTTTTTCGCTTGGTGAAAACCGGATTTAGTCCCATCGACCCGGAAGAGGCAGAAGAACTGGAGAATTACGCAATTCGCTATCGGATAAGAGGCTCAAGATGGCAGAAGGATTTCCTGTACGGAAAAAAAGAATACGAAGAAGAAGAGTTTGAAAGGCTTAATGAAAACCGCCGCACGATTGCTGCATTTATAGGGTCTTACGAAGAGAAGGTAGCCCAAGCGATTACAGTGAAAGAAAAGACCGCCGCACTCAGAGAATTCCTCGATGGGGATGCGGACTTGCCTGATCGACTGGAAGCTTTCTGTCAGGACTTGGATGAAGCCGCAGAGCTTGAGGCTGCCATGGAAATGCAGCAGATTTGGGTAAGTATCTTAGGACTGTTGGACCAATTGGTGGAGCTCATCGGTGAGGAGGCTATCAGCGGAGAAGACTACTCATCCATGCTTCAGGCCGGGTTTGATTCCATCGAGCTGGGCTTGATTCCCACCACCATCGACCAGGTCGTCGTTGGGACTATGCAGAGAACCAGAGTGGGACAGATCAAGGCCTTGGTCGTTATGGGGGCGAACGACGGTATTCTTCCGGCGGCATCACCCGGGGATGACCTGCTCAACCAGGACGAGAGAGCTCTGCTGCAGCAACGGGATATTTTGATATGCAAGGATGACGATCTGCGCAGTATGGAGGAGCGGCTGGCCATTTACAAGCAGCTGTCCAGGCCGGAAAGCTATCTCTGGATCGGGTTTTCTGCTGCGGATATGGATGGGAAGGAACTGCGTCCCTCCATTATATTTGACAAGCTGCGAAAGCTGTTTCCCGATGTTCCTTTGGAAAAAGATTTGCGAAACCGGGAAGACCCCATGGAGCTGTTGGATAAGTCGGAAAGCAGTCTGAAGTTTCTTGCGGAGGCTCTGCGCAAGGCAGGTAGCGGAGAAGAAGACCTAAACCCTGTATGGCAGGCCGCCTTCAACTGGTATAAAGATAAAAACGACAGAGGACTTGAGATAGTAGGTGAAGGGATTCGCTTCACCAACCGCATTGAAAGTCTAGAAGCCTCACTTGTGGAAAAACTCTTTGGGAGAGACGATCGACGGGAGCTTCGAGTCAGTCCGTCACGTCTAGAGAGATTTTCCCGGTGCCCCTTTGCCCACTTTGTAAACTTCGGCTTGTATCCCCAGGAACGGAGGGTCTTTGAGGTGGCCGGCCGGGAAGTAGGGGATGTGTACCACCATTGCCTCATGCGGCTAGCAGAAAGCCTTACCGTCAAAGGGATGCCCTTGACCCATGAGGACTCCCCCTGGATCCGCATTACCGAAGCAGAATGCGCTGATAAGGTGGCGGTG
>JBAYOC010000292.1:0-2579 GCA_041678465.1 Anaerovoracaceae bacterium
ACCGTCAATGTATCAATTTTAATGCCGCTGATCTTCCCGATGATCTCCTTGACTACCCCTTCCTTGGCTAACCCCTTCATATAACCCAGGCATACGTCTGTTCTTGAAGATTGGCCTACGCTCATCATATGGAAGACCAGGTTGGGATCCCTTATGCGCCTGCGGATTAAAGCCGTATTGGACACCAGGGTCTCCACAAAGCCATCTCTGGCACCCCGAAGAGATTTCTCCTTGTCCGGTTCCGCTATGCTCCGGGCGGGGTAGTTCCGCAGATCCATCAGTATGATGGTGTTGAAGCCCTCCACTACAAGAGCTGTCATTCCCGAAAGAATGCTGATGGCAGCCATCCTTGCCGTATACATTTCGTTCAATTGAATAAAGGGAACCTTCCGCTTGATGAAGTCACCGGCAGTGCTCATATCCTTCATGTCGGAAGGGGAAATATTTTGGAAGTCTGTTATCATGAGTTGGAGCAGATGATCCTTGACAAAGCCTACGGCAAAATATAGATAAGCATCTTTTCCACCGATAGTAATATTACGTTCCGTTACGTCAAAACTCTCCTCCATGGGAAGGAGCTGACGAATTTCCTCAACAAATTTCGGTTCTTGCTTTTGATCTGTCCCTTTTCCACCGCTCATGGCAAACCTCCCGTAGTATGTGATACGCTACGGTTAGTTTTACCGGAGTAGTGGACAGCTATACAAAATTACAGAAACAGGATTTATCTTCCGCTCCTGCGGCGTTCTAATTCTGAAAGAAACTTCTTTCGCAAACGGATATCATCGGGAACCACTTCTACCAGCTCATCGTCGTTGATAAACTCCAGCGCCTCCTCAAGGGTAAAGATCTCGGGTGGGGAAAGGCGTATGGCATCATCGTTTCCGGATGCTCGCATGTTGGTCACTTTCTTCGCTTTGCAGGGATTGACGTTCATGTCTTCGTTGCGGCTGTTCATACCGATAATCATGCCTTCGTAGACCTTGGTCCCGGGATGGATGAACATGGTTGCTCTTTCACCGATATTAAAGAGTGCATAAGGTGTGGAGACCCCGTTCTCGATGGAGACAATTGCTCCGTTTGTTCTTTGAGGGATATCTCCTTTATGATCCTGGAATCCGTTAAACCTGCGGACCAAGGTTCCTTCCCCTCTCGTGTCGTTGATAAATTCCGTCCGGTAGCCCAATAGGCCTCTGGTTGGCACCAGATACTCCAGCCTGGAATACCCTTCCTTTCCGGACATGGATTGCATGATCCCCTTCCGTATATTCAACTTTGAAATCACGGTGCCTGAGTACTCGTCCGGTAAGATTATAACTACTTCCTCTATGGGCTCCTGCAGTCTGCCCTCTTTGCGCTTCATGATGACCTCGGGCTTGGAGACAGCAATCTCGTATCCTTCCCGTCTCATATTCTCGAGTAAAATAGATAGGTGAAGTTCACCTCTTCCCGATACCTTAAAACCGTCGGTGGTATCAAGGGGTTCTACGAGAAGGCCTACGTTGACTTCCAGTTCCCGTTCCAGTCGGGCTTTTAGATGACGGGAGGTCACATACTTGCCGGATTTCCCTGCAAAGGGGGATTTGTTAACCATAAAGTTCATAGAGAGAGTGGGCTCTTCTATTCTGATCGTCTCCATGGGAAGAGGGTTTTTTTCCTGACAAATGGTTTCCCCGATGGAAATGTCATCAATTCCGGAGAGAACGACAATGTCTCCGCTTCCAGCCTCCTCTACCGGTGTACGTTTCAAACCTTTATAGACAAAGACCTGATTGATTTTACCCGTTGACACAGATCCGTCTGTCTTACAGATGGAAACGGCCTGTCCGCTTCGGATTTTACCCTTATAGACTCTGCCTATGCCCAGACGGCCGATATAATCATCGTAAGCTAAGCTGGAAACCTGCATCTGGAGCGGCTCATCGTCAAAGTCCTTGTAGGCCGGTACATAGGAAATGATCTTGTCGAAGAGAGGGCTGAGATCTAGGCTCTCGCTCTCCATTTCTTCCTGGGCAATGCCCTTTTTTGCAACGCCGTATAGAATGGGAAAGTCCAATTGCTCATCGGTGGCATTCAGGTCCATGAAGAGTTCATAGGTCAAGTCCACCACATCTTTTGCACGCTGGTCTTTTTTGTCTATCTTATTTATAAATAGAATGGGTTTCAATCCCATATCCAGTGCTTTCTGCAATACAAATCTGGTTTGGGGCATAGGGCCCTCGCTGGAGTCCACCAAGAGGATGACAGAATCTACCGTCTTGATGATCCTTTCAACTTCCGACGAGAAATCCGCATGTCCCGGCGTGTCCACTATATTAATTTTCACATCGTTGTGGATGATGGAACAGTTTTTGGAATAGATTGTTATGCCCCTCTCCCTTTCGATGTCATCACTGTCCATAATGCATTCGGCCACTTCCTCGTTGTCACGGAAAATACCGCTTTGGGCTAAAAATGCATCCACTAATGTGGATTTCCCCGCATCTACGTGGGCGATAACTGCTATGTTGATAATGCTTTGCTTCAATTTAATTCCTTCTTCCGATTTATTTAGAAAACCTTTTTAGTTTACCACAGCT
>JBAYOC010000293.1:0-2562 GCA_041678465.1 Anaerovoracaceae bacterium
CGAGCACTTTTTAATCATCGGCACTCACCTCTCTCGGCAGGACGATGGATACAGTGGTCCCTACATTGACCTCACTGTGGATTTCCATCCTTCCCTTCATCAAGGTGACGATCTCCTCACAGATGGATAGGCCGATTCCGTTTTGGGAGTTAGAACTTTTGCCCTTATAGAACTTCTCCTTGACCATGGGCAGGTCCGCTGCCGAAATTCCACATCCCGTGTCCGTAATGGTAAAAATGAACTCCTCATCCTTTACCTCAGCTTGAAAGTGAACGGTGCCTCCCGCATCGGTAAAATTAAACGCATTATCCAAAATGTTGAGAAAAACCTGTTTTAACCGGTTTCCATCCGTAATTAAATCCGGCGGATTATCCGGACAAGCAACGGTAAGGTGAATATTCTCCCGAAGGGACCGCAACTTCATTTGTTTACGAATGTCTGCCATCAGTACAGTCAAATTTACATCCTCATAATCAAGCTTGATCCTTCCTGAAACGAACTTTGAGAAGTCCAGGAGCTCCTCCACCATCCCTGTGAGCCGTTCGCTCTCTTTGGCTATGATGCCCAAGCCATCGTTCAAGGTCTCTTCCTGGCGGAAATTCTCGTTTTGCAAGGTGAGAGCCCAGCCCATGATGGAAGTCAGCGGTGTGCGCAACTCGTGTGAAACGGATGAGATAAAATCATTTTTCATCTTTTCTCTCTTTATGATTTCGTCAGCCATGTGGTTCAAGGTGTCCGAGAGTTTCCCGATTTCATCATCCTGTTTTCTCTTGCTCCTGACTTGATAATTGCCTGCTGCCATAGCTTGGGCAACAGTGGTCACTTCTTTTAGGGGAACGAGGATAGTATTTGCTAAAAAGATGCTGAGCAAGCCAACGAAAAGTACGACGAAAATACCGGTGAGAATGAAAACTGTTGTGGTGCTTTGAATATCCCGGTCTATCTCTTCGGTAGAGGCTATAAGGCGCAGAGCGCCAACGATCTGTTCATTTGATTTTAAGGGATAAGCAATGGCCATGACTTTTCGGCCATCAATTTTTCCGATCCACTCCCCCGTCTGATCACCTAAAGCATCCTTGATATCCGCCGTTGCTTCTTTCGATCCCGGAAAGGTGCCCGAAGAATCCATCACAATTCTGCCTTCCCTGTCCACGATCTCCACTCTGGCATTGCTTTGATTCCAGAAGGCGTCCACGTTATAGAGAATATTATCCTCCAACGAGGTGTCGGAATAGTATCTTGAATACATATCCGCACTAATTTTAATCTGACTTGTCAGGTTGCCTCTTAAGCTGTCATAGTAATTCTCCCGGACAGTATAGATCAGCATCACTTCCAGAATAATAACGGAAAACAGGATTACGATCATAAAATTGGCCGCCAGTCTCCCCCGAATTCCCTTCATAGAACTCTCCTGTCCGACTCCGGTTTCCACCGGTATCCGGAGCCCCAGACTGTTTTAATAAACTGGGGCTGGGAAGGGTTGTCCTCGATTTTTTCCCTAAGTCGCCTGATATGCACATCTAAGGTTTTTGTATCCCCAAAATAGTCTTCACCCCAAACCTCATTTAAGAGCTCGTCCCTCTTCAGAGCCCTACCCGGGTTTTCCATAAACAGTTTCAATAAAGAATATTCGATAGGTGTCAATTCTACTTCCCGGTTGTCCTTCAGGAGCCTGTTTCCTACGATATCCAAATACAAATTGTCGCAAACATATGCCGTTTTACTGATCTCCGAACGGTTTTGGCGCCTCAGCATTGCTTTGATTCTGGCGATGAGTTCAAAGGGATTAAAGGGCTTTACCATGTAGTCATCCGCACCCAGCTCAAGGCCCATGATTTTGTCCGTATCCTGCCCCTTTGCCGTCAACATGATGATGAGCGATTCCGGCATTGTGTTTCGAATGTACCGACAAACCTCAAATCCATCTATCCCGGGTAGCATCAAGTCGAGCACAACCACATGGGGAAGGATGGCAGCAAATATATTCAAAGCATCTTCACCACTGGCTGCTTCAGCTACTTCATAGCCGGCCATTTCCAGATTGAGCTTAATAAAACGCCGAATCGAGTCTTCATCTTCTACCACTAATACTCTTATCTTTTCATCCTTCATTTTCTCATCCTTCATTTTCTCATCCCTCTTCCGTATTCTATCATAACAGCATTCAGTAATGCTATTGCTCTTCTCCCGGATCAGAAGACAGTGCTTCCACGATCATTTTGCAATAGGCTTCAGCCCCCGCAGGCTTCAGGTGGACTCCATCCTGATAGAAATACTCATCGTGACCCTTGCTAATCCCATGCCAATCGACCAACCTTGCATTTGGATAAGAGGACACAACCTTTGCCAAGGTTTCATTGACCACGGATTCCCATGGTTTCGGAACACGGGAGTTTAGCAAGACGATCTGTTCCGCCCCTTCCAGGCAATCCATCGTCACCCTCAGTTGTTTTTCTGTAAAGGCGCCGTTGGTGCCCAGCCCTATAATTATAGTTTCACCAAACTTATCTTCTTCACGAAGCTTTGAGACAACCTCCGGCGCATCGTACATCTGTCTGC
>JBAYOC010000294.1:0-2557 GCA_041678465.1 Anaerovoracaceae bacterium
CTGGTCAAAGGCATGTACGGCAAAACTACCGTGCCCATTAAGGAAGACATCGTGAAGAAGATTATCGGCAACGAAGAGCAAATTACCGTTAGACCGGCTGATCTCATCGAACCTGAGCTTGAGAGCATTAAAAAGGAAGTGGCTCAATACGTAGAGCAGGATGAAGACGTGTTGACAAGAGCCATGTTCCCCAAACCGTCCATTGATTTCTTCAAGTATAGAAATGCAAAGAGATATCAGATCGACGAAAGCTTGCTCAACGAGGAAGACATGGTCTATCCGGTATAAGCGTTATAAGCGTTGAGTGTTGGAAGCTGTCCGAATTTTTACTCCAGCTCTTCCACCAGGTATACGCCGGGTAGGGAAGCGAGAAACTGAATAATTTCAATATGATTGACTTTCTTAGGGATCCGTATCGATATGTTAAGGCTGTAGCCTTCGCTGGCAATGGTGTCAGATTTATTGATATGGGTCTCTATTATTGTCATGTTACGAGCTCGAATAGAGGATAGGAAATCGCGCAAATTCGCCATAGACCCTATTTCAACGAAGAGCTCCATAACCCGGGAGCGGTTGTAGAAATAAACCTCTACTTTGGGGAGTAGCCCTAAAACTACAATTACAAGGATGCCTGCAATAAGAGCGCCGGAATAGAAACCGATTCCCAGGGCCAGGCCGATACAGGCGGAAGCCCACAGCCCCGCAGCCGTGGTGAGTCCCCTAACCTTGCTTCTGCTGGTCACCAGGATGAGGCCGGCACCCAGAAAACCAATACCGCTGATGACCTGAGCGCCTAACCTGGCAGGATCGGCAGTTTGAGAGATGGACTCAAAGATATATGCATTTGTCAACATGGCTAGAGTAGCGCCTAAGCAGACTAAAATGTGGGTGCGAAGACCTGCCTGGTGTTTGTTTGCTCCCCGCTCCAGCCCCACGGCGCCTCCGAAGAGCACGGCAAGAATCAAGCGGAGTGCCACTGAGGCGATATTAACATCATAAATCCATTCCATTGAATTGCTCCTTCTCGTTCCACCGTCTTGTACATGAAAACTATGCGGATCCGCGGCAAGTTAAGGGTTACAAATATAAGTATTCCTATTATATGCAAAATCATGAAATGAGTAAACAAAATTTGTTATTTCATGGTAAAATAAATCAAAGAGAGGGGGGTTGTACCGTGTATCGGGAGATAAAGAAGAAAAAACTCATTTTGGACAATCGCAAACCCTATCGACAGGAAGCGACACAGTTCTTATCCGAGATTCACCGGCTGGATTGGATCTATTCGTCGCTGCGCCTTGACGGAAGTAGCCTGAGCAGGACTACGGTTGAGAAGATTCTAAAGGGCAACTTCCTCACCGATGTCAGCGTCAAGGATCATTCTACCATAAGCAACTACCGGCAAGTCATTGACCTAGTCTGCGATATGGTGGATATGGGCTTCTATCTCAACGAGAAATACATGTTCAAGCTGTATCAAACCCTGACGAATGAGACGGAACCGGAATACAGGAAGTCCAACCCCGTTCTGCGCATGATCTCCTATAACCCTCCCCATTTCAAAGAAATCAGCGAGCAGATGGAACTATTGTTCCACTGGCTCCACTCCAATGCCTATCAGACCAATCCCATGGAAAAAGCAGCCTACCTACATAACAAAATCATAGAGATTTACCCTTATGAGACTTCATCGGAGGCCATGGCTAGAATTGCTGCCCAATTCCATCTAATCAGCAGTGGCTTGCCCCCGATTCTCTGGAATATCAGCGAACAGGAATATTATGATGCCATCCGCATCTATCTAAAAAAAGAGAAAATCCAGCCCATCTACGATGTGCTGGAACGGGGTGTCTACAACAAATTAGAGGTTATGATGCAGTTGACAGCGGAATAATTCCTAACGTTAGTTATGCGGATTCTCCTGTTGCCCGCTGATTGCCCGCTAAAACAGGGAGCTGAAGAGGAAGCGGAAGTGAATTTTAACATGATTCACCTTTCCAACCTGCCTTCGCCTACCTCGCAGCCTCCGCCTGCCTCAGTGGTGCAAAAAATCAAGTTGTACGAAGGTTACAGCTAGATTTGCCTTCGCCTGCCTCCAGAGAGGTGCAAAAAATCAAGTTGTACGAAAATTGTAGCCAAATCTGCCTCTGGGTGAGCAAAAAATCAAGTTGTACATCAGACGAAGAGGAAATATCCCCATAAATCTACGTACAAATCAATTATTTGCACATGTTATCCTAGAAAATGGATAATTGAGCAGGCGAATAGACGTACTACTTGAAGATTTGCACAGATGAGGGTGTAAAACAGAGATGAATTAAAACATATGGGAATAAGTAACATTATTGTTAAAATAATCTTGACTGTTTTCTGCCTATATTATATAATTTTCATATGAAAAGATATTTAAGCCATTATTCGGCTGCAGAGTTTTGGAACATCCCATATCTTGAAACTGTTCTCGGTTCAAAAATCACTGAATCGAAAGAAGTTCATTTTACTGTTTCCCGACGTAATACAATGTGGGAAACAAAGGGATATAAAATCCACTGGTGCA
>JBAYOC010000295.1:0-2557 GCA_041678465.1 Anaerovoracaceae bacterium
TTTCTGGCTTTCCGCAAGTCTGCCTGGATATCCTTCATAGTTTCCAGATCCGTGTATACATAGTAGGCCGTATCGTCGTTAGGATTTGCCAGTGTGCCTACACCTTTGGCCTTGTATTCTTTATAGTCAATATCATCGTTGTAGCGCTTCTTCTGACCATATTCATAGTCTCCCGTCAGGATGATCTTATCTGAAATAACATCAACCTGCGCTTCGCCGTTCCAACTGCTGTACATGGTTTTTTTCGGATTGTAGAACCAACTGGGCACCTGGTTCCCGAAGACCAGGTTAAATTTGTCTCCCGGCTGGAGAAGTCGGCCATCCTGAAGCTCATAGCCAAACTTTTGCATCACCTCCGGGCGTATGCCGACAATGCCTACCTGGGCGATGTACTTCCCGATGCCTATAGTCATGTATTCCTCAATCTTTGGAGTGGCCGCTTCTACTCCTTTTATCTTCTCAATGGAAGCGATTGCCTTGTCATCCAATTGAGCTGGCTTTCCGTCTCCCGTATCCATGACAGGACCGTACATACCTCCGCCGTATACGTTCACAAGGTGCAGATTTCCATAGCTGGCGATTTGTTCCTCGAAATTCGCCGACATGCCAAAGCCGATAGAAAGCATGACAATAATGGCGCAGGTACCCACCACCACGCCGGTAATGGCGAGGAGTGTCCTGGTCTTGCGCCGCAGGAGGTTCCGCAGTCCTAACAAAAGCAGATCCTTGCTATTCATTGATTTCCATCTCCTCGTGAATCTTCTTTTTCCGGTGTCTGCGAATAAAGAAGATCGCTGCTGCAAGGGCTACTGCCGTAGCAACGCCGATGGGCAGCCATGGAAGGCCTCCACCTTCCGTGGGCATTTCCTCCGGGGGCCATGGTTCTTCGTCCCAGACGGGCATCTCCATGATCTGAAACTCAAATTCCTTGTCGAAGGTTTGTTGGTCGCCGGATGCATCCTCGTAGGTGAAAGTGACTTTTCCCGTCATTAGACCGGTTTCTCTTGGGATAAAAGAGAAGTCATAGGAATCACTGGTGCCGGATTCCATGTTTCCAACATAATAGCTGTTGGACTCCATGGTATCGAAGTTTCCTTCTGCGTTGATGCGGAGGTTGTTTAATTTGGTTTTTCCCATGTTATAAAAGTCTACCGACACGCCACTAGGCATACCCATGTAAATTTCAGGTGGGGCAATGATGTCATCCACCAGAAGCCTGGTATCCTGCATGACGGGAATAGAGATTACATCCGTTGCTGTGAAGGCATTCCCCTCCGTGTCCTCGTAGGACATGGAAATATTGACAGAGGTGGTCTTCTGCTCCGCATCCGGTTTGGCGCTGAGATATATGGTGTGATTTGCAGAACCGTTTTTGTCGATCCGGTCTACGAAGAAGGAGTTGCTGGACTGTACGGGGATAAAGGTTCCATCGCCGGAATCCAAGGTGATCTTCACATTTCGCAGCGTATGGGCAGAGCTTGTGTTCCGAAGTCCCAGATCCAGACGGAATTCATCCCCCGCCTGCACGAAGGAGCCTCCAAAGCTGTAAGTGCTCACCATGAGCTGAGGGGTCTTAATTGAGCCCCTTCCTACGTTCTTAACATAGACACCGGTGTATTGGGTAACGCTGTCTCCGCTCCCGGAAACCGGCTCTACGATGAGCTTAATGGTGTAGTTCGTCTCCGCTGTTCCATCCGTAGTAAAATAGGTCACAGAGAAGTTGCGGCTCTCGCCGGCGGCAATGTTCTGCTCAACAAAAGCATTCTGGGTGCGGTTGGCTAAACCGGATTGAGCCTCGGCATAGACTTTGACCTGGCCGGTTCCGTTTGTCCCCCGGTTGGCTACCTTGAAGTTCAAAGAAAAATCATCTCCCGCTACAACCTGCTGGGGCACATTGATGTCCGTGATGGACACGCCCGACAGGGAGGCGGCGCTGCCACTGCCTTGGACGGGAATGTATATTGTCTGCTCGATGGATTTGGACTCGTTGTTTTGATCCGCAAACTCAATCTTTATGTTGAATGGATAATTCTTAGTATCCACATCCTCATCAGCAGCGATGGGAAAAACAACGGTCTTGCCGGACCCGATGCTGACATAACCTACAGAAAGGCTATTGCTGCCGTTGCTTATGGTAATACCATCGGGCAGACCCAAGGTCACAAGAGCGTTCTTCATAGTGGTATTTCCACTGTTTATAAAGCTCAGTGTCAAATTTGTAACAGAACCACCTAGTATGGCATCTGTGGGGCTAAGCTTATGGACCAGGTCAAATGCAGGTGTGTAGGCGTAGCCCTGATCGGTACCTATGGCATTCGGAGACTTTTTAATAACGCGAAGCTCCAGGTTCTTAGATCTGAGGATGCTTCCACTATTGTCGCTCTTGTCGATCAGAACAACAGGAATCATATGAGTTTGCAC
The DNA here is from genome assembly GCA_041678465.1 of Anaerovoracaceae bacterium. GTDB lineage: Bacteria > Bacillota > Clostridia > Peptostreptococcales > Anaerovoracaceae > UBA1426. Next base: position 2,422 of record JBAYOC010000295.1, read on the forward strand.
ACCGGCGTTTCTTGCAACTTCCACGGAAAAAACAAGCTCAGTGCTACTGCCCGCTTCAAGAGTCACGGTAGCCGACGTTGGATTCAGTTCTCTCACAGCACCGGTGTCCTTGGAGAGGCTCGTTTTGGGTTGAAAA
>JBAYOC010000296.1:0-2547 GCA_041678465.1 Anaerovoracaceae bacterium
AGCGGCAACACCCTGGGAGTTTTCCAACTGGAGAGCTCAGGGATGCGTCAGTTCATGATGAACCTGCGACCGGACTGCTTTGAAGATGTCGTCGCCGGTATTTCCCTATACCGCCCGGGGCCCATGGCCTCCATACCTACTTACATCGAGAATAAAAAGAATACCAAGCATATAAAATACATAGACAAGAGTCTGGAGCCTATCCTCTCAGTCACCTATGGATGCATGGTCTATCAGGAACAGGTCATGCAGATCGTGCGCGATTTGGCGGGTTATACCTACGGCCGTAGCGATCTGGTTCGTAGGGCTATGAGCAAAAAAAAGCGGGATGTGATGGAGGAGGAGAAGAAATACTTCATCTACGGTAAGGATGATGCTTCCGGAAAGCCCGAGATCAAAGGCTGCATAAGGAACGGCATCTCCGAAAAGGCCGCTGAAGCAATCTTCGGCCAGATGGAGAGCTTTGCGGAATATGCTTTCAACAAATCCCATGGAGCCGCTTACGCGGTGTTAGCCTATGAAACCGCTTACCTAAAGACCCATTACCCCGTGGAGTTTATGGCGGCTCTAATGAGTAGCGTTATGGGAGATTCGGTGCAAATCGCCAAGTACATTCGAAATTGCAAAGACATGAAGATAGAGGTCCTTCCTCCTGACGTCCTGGAAAGCGAAAAGAAATTTACGGTTACAAAGGGAAAGATTCGCTTTGGGCTTCTGGGTGTTAAAAATGTGGGCGAAGGGGTAGTCGATGCCATTACCCGCATGCGCGAAAAGGATCCGCCCCAGGACATCTTCCAGTTCACCCAACGTATCGATATCCGGGAGGTAAACAAAAAAGCCATTGAAAGTCTGATCAAAGCCGGTGCATTTGACAGCCTGAACGAAAACAGAGCTCAGCTGATGGCTGTTTACGAAGGTCTCATAGAGGCGGCCCAGTGCGACTCCCGAAAGACCATAGCAGGACAATTGTCCCTCTTTGAGGAAAACGATGATATCATGCGCCAGTGCAATTCTATTGAGCAGCTTCCACAGGTTGAGAATTTTTCCCAAGACCTCCTGATAGCTATGGAAAAGGAAATGCTGGGAGTCTACGTTACCGGTCATCCTCTGGATGCATATGCGGAACGTATTAAGGACATAGTGACTGTTACTACAGAGGAGTTGGCGCACAGTGAAGAGGAAGGCCTGACAAAGGATGGAATGACAGTGACCATTGCGGGCATTATAACTGCAAAGAGGACTCTGGTTACAAAGAAGAATAACATGATGGCATTTGTGCAGGTGGAGGATCTTTACGGGGCTCTGGAAATAGTGGTATTTCCCAATATCTTTGAGCGACATAAAGAGCTTCTTCAGGAGGATAAGATTATTGTCATCAAGGGTACGGTGAACTGCAAAGAAGAGGAAGAGCCCAAGATCCTGGCAGATAAAATATTTGCCATTGAGGATTATGGTTCTGGCCAGAAAAGGGTGAAGGTTCGCATACCGGATACGATGGATGAGGAGGTTGCCTTACACGATATCAAGGAACTGCTGTCTTGCCATCCCGGGGATTGCCCGGTGTTGATTTACGGCGCTTACTCCGGTAAATGCTTCAAAGTGCATACGAAGCTGTGGGTGAATCCGACGGAGGATTTCTATCGTGAGTTGGAGGCCTTTGTAGGGAAAGAAAATATAAAATAAGATACGGGGGCAGACTCTCCGGTCGCGCTGCACCGGGAATGCCCCTCGGAAACCGACGGCTTTTTGATACGCTTTATCATATGGGCGCATAAAAGCCTCGAAAGGTTCACGGTTTCTACGGGGCACATCCCGGTGCAGCGCGACCGGAGAGTCTGCCCCCGAGTTGCAATTAATGTAATTTCGAACAAATAAGGAGACGTAACGTATGAAGACAATAGGCGTATTGACCAGCGGTGGAGATGCCCCGGGCATGAACGCAGCCATACGGGCTGTTGTGAGAGGTGCTATCTTTAACAAAATCAAAGTCTACGGCATTCGCCGGGGCTACGAAGGTCTATTGGAAGGTGATATTGAGGAAATGGAAGTCTCTTCTGTATCGGACATTATACAGCGGGGAGGCACCATGTTGCGTACGGCCAGAAGCGAAGAATTCATGGAGCCCGCAGGCTTTCAGAGGGCTTTGGATATGCTGGAAAACTTCGGAATCGACGGGCTTGTAGTAATCGGAGGAGATGGGTCTCTCAGAGGTGGGCTGGAATTATCGGAGGCCGGGGTTAAGGTAATGGGTCTCCCGGGGACCATCGACAACGATCTGGCCTTTACGGAATTCAGCATCGGGTTTGATACCGCAGTGAATACGGTACTTACCGCCATAGGTAATATTCGGGATACTTCTTCCTCTCATGGACGTAGCACCGTTGTGGAGGTCATGGGACGCAATTGCGGTGACATTGCCCTCTATTCCGGCCTTGCAGGGGGAGCAGAGTACATCCTCACTCCTGAAGAGGAAGTGGATATCAACGCTATGTGCAAAAAAATCATACAAGGGAAGAACAGGGGAAAGCTTCACAGCCTCATCATCCG
>JBAYOC010000297.1:0-2546 GCA_041678465.1 Anaerovoracaceae bacterium
ATAGCCTTGGCGTTGAGAACATGAGAAAAATTTCTGCGAGTAAATTCCGGCATGCCCGTTACTCGGGCCAAGTCACAAAACTCATCAGAGGAAACGGCATCGTAAATATAGGCAGGGATACCCAATGGCTCTGCAATAGAGGCGGCGATCATGGCACCCAGGTTGGATGCGTGGTCCACAACCCGGTCACTATAAATCATGCCTTTCATATTCTCATTGACCAAATAACCGCCTGCCAAGACCGGAGGAAACATTCCTCCTCTGCCTACTACGGCAGATAGCTTTGATAGGTCCGTATTCTGCTTCTTCATTTCCGCAATCACCGCTCCACTACGAAAGTCCAGTTGCTCAGAGACTTTTCCATAGCCCTGTAGCTCTTCTGTACTGTGGTCTATATTGACGGAATACAGTTCCTTCTCATCCTCAAAGAGCGCAATCTTGGTACTGGTCGAGCCGGGATTAATAGAGAGTATTCTATAGGGCATTTCTTCCCCTCCTTGCAAGCACTGACGCCAAGGCAATGGAGTTGAGCTTTCCTTCCGTATTTTCTGCCCGTGATGTCATTACGATAGGATATTCAGCTCCCAGAATTAAGCCCGCCATTTTGGCACCGACAAAATAAATCAATGCCTTTCCAACCATATTGCCGGCCTCTATATTGGGCGCAATAAAGAAATCCACCTCGCCGGCAATCCTGCTGTCTATGCCTTTGTGAATGGCAGCCTCCCTGCTCATTGCCACATCCATGGATATCGGGCCTTCGGGTAAACATCCGGTAATTTCTCCATCTTCCCACATTTTCACCAGGGCCGCAGCATCGGTGGTTGCCGGTATTTTAGGGTCCACCTTCTCATTGGCGGCAAGTATGGCCACTTTAGGGATTTGGATGCCTAGACTATGCAGTGCCTCCACTCCGTTAATCAGAATCTGTTTCTTTTCCGCTAAGCCCGGTGCTACATTCATGCCTCCGTCTGAAGTAAAAAATAATCTGTCGTAGCCGGGAATCTGAAAGACAGCCAGATGGCTCAAAAATCCTTTTGAGCCGGCATCCTTTTCTCCGCGAAGCACAGCGCGGAGAAAGGTACTGCTGTTGACCAGACCTTTCATCAACAGGTCAGCCTCTCCGGTTTTAACAAGCTGCACAGACCTTCTGCATGCAGCTTCCTCATCGGGTTCATGGATAATAGGAGCAGGGGAAGAAATTCCTTCTTCCCCCATAATTCTTTCTATTTGCTCCCTGTCTCCCACAAAGACCGCCCTGGCAAGCCCTTCTTCACAGGCTACCTTGATAGTGTGAATCACTTCCCGGTCCTGTGCCACCGCTACACTGATAACCGGTGGCTTACCGGATTTCAGAGTTTGCCGAAATTGAGCATAGTCGTGAAGCATCTGCATTCCTCCAATATGTGAGATTGTTAGATCAGCTTTTCCGGAGCTTCCTGATTCTTGTAAGCATTCAGGAGTTTGGATGACTTGGATACATCACCTATCAAAATCCCACCTGCAAATCTGTTATTCACAAAGTACAGCTTTTCATAAGTGTTCTTGGCTTCATCGTACATTTCATAACTCTTATATTTCTTGTCAGAGTTCTTTCCCGGGTCTCCAATGGAGAAGAGAGAAGTACCCATTCCATTAAATGCAGTGGCGGGTATGATGGTCTCATAAGCGGCTTCGTCTCCTGCCGCGGTGGCTCCGGCAACCTTACCCATATCGATGGCCTGGTTCCAAAGTCCAAAGCTCTTTCCGTCATAGACTGCGCTATCTCCACATGCGTAGATGTCCTTTACGCTGGTTTCCATTCTTTCATTGACGTGAATAAACCGATCCACTTCTGCGCCGGCTTTCTTGGCGATATCCACGTTGGGTCTAATTCCCGTAGAGAATAGGACCATCTGTGCCGGGAGCACCGTACCGTCCTTCAGTTTGACACCGGTAACCTTCCCGCCTTCACCTACAATCTCAGTGCAACCGATGCCTCCATTAACCGCCACTCCTGCTTTTTCTGCATAATCGCGGAGAATGTCAGATCCTCTGTCATCCAGCTGTCTGTCCATGAGATAGTTGGAGTTCTGAATTACAGTAACTTCCTTGCCCGCTTTACGAACCTCCCAAGCTGCTTCAAGGCCAAGAACGCCTCCGCCGACGACTACCACCTGCTCTGCCTTGGGCAGGTATTCCTTTAGCCTGTTAATGTCCTTTAAGGAACGGATGGAGAACACCCCTTCCAGATCTACTCCCACCATGGGAGGTACATTGGAGACGGCTCCGGTGGCCAGAATCAACTTATCGTAAGGGTGGATTTCTCCATTGGAAAGAGTCAATTTCTTCTCAACGGGGTCCACGTCGGTTACGGTTGTATTCAAGGTCACTTTAATCTTGTTTTCCTTATACCAACCTTCCGGCTTTATGTTAAAATTGGGTGCATCCATTTTAGCGAGGATGCCCTTTGTGAGCATGGGTCTGTTGTACCCAATCACATCTTCCGATGAAATGAGTTCGATCTCTGCAACCGGGTTTCTCTTGCGGATTTCTTGACAAGCAGA